>CAZNGC010000073.1:0-6198 GCA_964572435.1 uncultured Planctomycetales bacterium
GGATTTCGGCGCGGTGAGTTTTTATCCCGGCAAGAACCTCGGGGCTTTCGGCGACGCGGGGATGGTGCTTACTAGCGATAAGAAGGCCGCCGGGAAACTGGATATCCTGCGTAATCAGGGGAACAGGGACAGGTATCATCACATACTTTTGGGGCGTAATAACCGCCTGGATACGATCCAGGCTGTTGTGTTGGGCGTGAAATTAAAGCATCTTGATGAATGGAACAGGAAAAGGCAGCAGGCGGCGCGTTACTATGACGAAAACCTGATTGGTTCGGGGGTAAAGACCCCGTTTGTACCGCGGTATACTACGCATATTTATCATCAATACTCCTTGCGCGGCCCTTATTCGAATGAGAGGGTTGTGGAATATCTGCAGGCTAAAGGCATAGATTCGCGGATATTTTATCCGGTGCCGCTTCATCTGCAGAAATGTTTCGCTTATCTCGGGTATAAGCGGGGGGATTTCCCCGTTGCCGAGGAGGTTTCTAAGAAGGTGTTTACCCTGCCGGTTTATCCGGAGATCAGCCGGCAAGAACAGGATTATGTTATACAGGCGGTTAAGGACATCTGTAATAAGGACATCTGTAATGGGTAAAGCGGCAATCGCAATGGCCGCTGCCCCCGTTGGAAAAGGAGAAACGCATGGAAAAAATCAAGTTGACGGTAGTAACTTTGACCAAGAATAGCGAGGGAATTATCGAGGATTGCCTGAAGAGCGTCTGCGATTGGGCCGATGAGATCGTGATTGTCGACGATATGAGCTCGGACAAGACGCTGGAGATCGTGAAGAAATATACGGACAAGGTTTATGTCAAGAAATGGGAAAGGGAGGGCGCGCACAGGAATTACGCTTATTCCCTGGCAAGCAACGATTATATCTTAAGCCTTGATTCCGATGAGCGGGTTACTCCTGAACTGCGCGATGAGATCATAAAGATATTCAAGGAGGGGCCGAAGTTCGCCGGTTACAACATACCGCACAGGAATTTTATCGGTGATTACTGGATTAAGTACGGCGGCTGGTACCCGAACGCTAAGCTGAAGATGTACGCGAAGAAGGAGTTTCGTTATGAAGAGGAGGCCGAGTACCACCCGCGGGCATTCCTGAACGGCAAGACTTATACGTTAAAGTCGGACATAATCCATTACGCGTACCGGGATTTCAAGAACCTTTTTTCCAAGCTTAACCATCAGACGGATTTCGAGGCGAAAAAATGGTTCAGGGATAAGAGAAAAATGAGTTTTGGCTTGATGATGGTCAAGGCGATTTCGCGTTTCGTAAAGTTTTATTATGTTAAAAAAGGGAGGAAAGACGGGTACATCGGGTTTATGATGGCCCTGGCTTCCAGCGCTTACCAGTTGATGGCGTACGCCAAGTACTGGGAGATGAAGAATAAGAACTAATTGGTGAATATGAGAGCGGTTTTCTTAGACAGGGACGGGGTGATCAATAAGTATCCCGGAGACAGGCTGTATGTGACTTCGTTGAAGAAGTTCAGGTTTCTGCCCGGCTCAAGAAAGGCTATCGCGTTGTTGAATGACGGCGGGTATAATGTATTCGTGGCTTCCAATCAGGCAGGGGTGGGCCGGGGAATTTATTCCCAGAAAACTCTGGACCGGATTACCGCGAGGATGCTTTCGGCTGTAGAGCAGGCTGGGGGGAAAATCTCCAGGGTTTATTATTGCACGCACCGCAAGGAGGCAGGATGCTCTTGCCGCAAGCCCAGGCCTGGGCTGCTTAAGAAGGCTGTCCGTGAATTCGGAATTAATTTAAAAAAAGCGTATTTTATCGGGGATACTATACGCGATGTGCTTACTGCCCGCGCCGCCGGTGCGAAATCGATCCTTGTTTTATCGGGAAAAGAAAAGTTATCCAACCGGAGGAATTGGGAGGCAGAACCCGATTTTGTGTTCAAGGACCTTTTAACAGCATCCAAATTTTTAACCCGTTAACCCAGGGACGGTTCTCAAACCAAAGGAAAACTGTCCACTGTTTAGGGGACACTTTAGCTTTGTTTTGAGAACCGTCCCTAGCTTGAGAATGAGAGTATTGATTACTTATGCTTCGGCAGGGGCTGGGCATCGCAGGGCGGCCGAGGCGATATATGCTTTTTTGAAGGAAACGCGCGCGGATATCTCGCTGGAGTTGGCCGATATACTGCCTTTTGCCAGCAGATCCTTCCGTTTTTTCTATGAACACGGGTATCCTTTCCTGGTGCATTCAGCCGTATGGCTCTGGGGTTTCTTTTTCTGGCTGACCGGCTGGCCGCCTGCGCGCAGGCTGGCCCGGGCTGCCGCGTCGTTGGCGAATTATTCCGGTTGCCGCAGGTTTGCCGGGTATCTTATCAAAGAAAAATTCGATTACATAATCTCCACGCATTTTCTTAATTCGGAACTGGCCGCGAATCTCAAGCTTAAAGGGATGATCGGTTCAAAACTGATTACCGTAGTTACCGATTTCGGAGTGCATCCTTTTTGGATATCCGGGGGAACGGACCTTTATATCGCCGCTTCGGAATCAACCAGGGATAAGTTGTTAAGCATGGGGGTTTCTCCTTCCGCGATAAAGGCCGCCGGGATTCCGGTTAGCCCGGTTTTTCTCAAGGCCAAGAGCAGGGAGCAGTTGTCCGGTAAAATCGGGATAGACGCCGGTAAGTTTACTGTATTGTTGATGACCGGTTCATTCGGTTCCGGGCCGCTGGAGGAGATCGCGGAGGCGCTTTCGGCCAGGGCGCAGGTGCTGGTCGTTTGCGCCAGGAACGGAAGACTTCTTGACCGGCTGCAGAAGAGAAACCTTGAGAATGTAAAGGCCTTCGGGTTCGTGAATAATACCGAAGAATTGATGGCGGTTTCAGATATTATTGTAACCAAGCCCGGAGGCTCGAGTATCGCGGAATTTTTGAGTATGGGGTTGTTCCCGGTTTTTATTTCGGCGATCCCCGGGCAGGAACAGGAGAATATCAGGGTTTTGTCCGAATACGGGGTGGGGGCCGTCGCGGAGAATGTGCAGCAGATAAAGGGCTTGGTCTTTGGGCTGATGGATGAGCCTGGGAGGCTCCAGGGTTTGAAGAAGAATATCGCGCGCCTGGGGCGGCCGTTGTCCTGCGAGGAGATCTCCAGTGTTATACGCTAAGGTAGTATTGGGCCTGCCGGTTGAAGGGCCGTTCGATTATATCGTCCCGGCGCAGTTGGAAAAGAGTGTTTCCGCCGGATCGAGAGTCTGGGTCAATTTCCGCAACAAGAAAGAAGTAGGTTATGTCGCGGGCTTAAGCGATAGGAGCAGGATCGGGAACCTGAAAGAAATCTCTTCTTTGATAGATGAACAGCCGGTGCTTGACGGGAAAATGATGTCGCTGGCCGCCAGGCTATCCGGGTATTATTGTTGTTCTCTGGGGGAGGCGGTTGAATGTATCCTGCCGGAGGCGCTTAGGAAAGGCAAGGATGCGGGCATGCGCAATTTTAATGGGGACAGCGATAATCGCGCCGCAGCGGACGCTGCTGCCGTTGGCCGTTTAAGTTTTGTGCGTGGACGCGAGAGGATGCCGGTTTATCTAAGAGAGATCCGCGGGGCCTGGAATGCCGGGCGTTCGGCAATAGCCTTATTTAGCGATATACGCCAGGCGCGGGAAGCCGGGGATTTGATCGGGAAGGAACTGGGTATAGAAGCTTTTACGGTATTCAGGAAACAGCCTAAGGAATTAGATGTCTGGAAAGCGATCAGACAGCAGAGAAATTGCGTGGTAGTGGGTACCCGTTCCGCTGTATTCGCCCCGGTAAATAACCTGGGGTTGATTATAATCGACCAGGAACAGGACCAGGTATATAAGCAGGAGCAGTCGCCGCATTATCACGCCAGCTACGCTGCCCTGGCGCGCGCGGCCATTTGCGGGGCAAAAGCAGTTTTCGGCGGATGCGTTCCCTCGCTGGAGACCTTTTCCCTGATCAGCGAGAAAAAGGCGTCCCAGGAGGTTGTCCCGTCATCGGCAGCTTATCCGCTGGTTCAGGTTATCGACAGCCGCAGGCTCCCGTACGCCCAGAGAAAGAGCAAGGCGATTTTTTCCAAGTTCCTGGAAGATGCGATTTACGCGGCTTTGTCGGCCAAGGAGAAGGTCCTTGTTTTTATCGAGCGCCGCGGTTTCGCCACCAGCGCGGCCTGCCATAACTGCGGGGTTGCCATGAAATGCCCGCGTTGCAACATCAACCTGGTTTTTCACTATGGAGAAAACAGGTTGAAATGCCACCACTGCAATTTCTCGATGGAGGTGCCCGAGGTTTGCCCGAATTGCAGGAGCGGTTACATAAAATATTCCGGCATAGGCACGGAGAAGCTGGTAAGCGAGTTGTCCAGGATTTTCCCGCAGGCGCGCGCCGGAATTATCGGCGAGGATGAGCCGGATTTATCCGGAGCGGATATTTTTGTTTCTACCAGCTCGGTCATCAAGCATGCGGGTTTGAGTTTTGGCCTGACCGGGGTAATCGGGATAGATAATTCACTGAACCGCGTGGATTTCCGCGCTTCGGAGAAAACGTTCGGTTTGTTGTATTCCCTGGCAGCCATGACGCGGGAGAGGATGATCATCCAGAGCGCGAATATCGGCCACCATTGCTTACGCGCCGTTATCAAGAACGAGCCGCAGATTTTCCTGGAGGAGGAATTGAAACAGCGCAAACAGTTGAATTTCCCGCCGTACAGGCATATGATTTTGCTTAAGCTAAGGGGGAGGGACCAGGAGAAGGTGAAGAAGGCATCCTGCGATTTATTCACGAGGCTTTCCGCTATCAAGACATCGAGCATAAAGATGCTTTCGCTTAATCCCGGCCAGCCGGCTAAACTGCGGGGTAACTTTTATTATCAGATACTTATGCGCGCCTGTAGCCCGGAGAAGGCGGGCAGGTTTTTGAAATTACATTTAAAGGAAGGCCGCTTTTCGGGTATAATAGTTAGCGTTGACGTCGACCCCGTATAGAAGAGGCTGGATGTATAAGAATAGGATGCAGGAAAGATGAAAATAGTATTTTTTGGAAGTTCTCATTTCGCTGTTCCGGCCCTGGAGGCTTTGGTTAAAAGCCCTCATCAGGTGGTTTGCGTAGTTACCCAGCCGGATAAAAAGAAAGGCAGGCATCTGCGCATTTCCGGCACGGATGTCAAAGGGACGGCGCTGGCGGCGAAGCTCAAAGTGTTCCAGCCGGAAAATATCAAAAGCAAAGAGAGCGTGGATTTTCTTAAAGAATTGTCCGCCGACCTTTTTGTCATTGTTGCCTACGGGCAGATCCTTTCCCAGGAGGTCCTGGATATCCCGAAGATTATGCCGGTCAATATTCACGCATCGCTTCTGCCGCGTTACCGCGGACCGGCGCCGATCAACTGGGCGGTAATCAACGCGGACAAGAAGACCGGGGTCAGTATAATGTTCGTAAGCCTGCGCACGGATTCCGGGCCGGTGATCGCGCAGAGAGAAATAAAGATAGAGGATGAGGATACGGCGGAGACCCTTGAGGATAAGCTGCGCCTGCTTGGCGCCAGCCTGCTGATGGATACGCTCAAGCTGATCGATGAGAGGAATTACCGCCTGATCGAGCAGGATGAGGATAAGGTGTTATTGGCTCCAAAATTAAAAAGGGAGGACGGCCTGATCGACTGGTCTGTACATGCCGCAGAGATACATAACCAGGTAAGGGGGGTTCTGCCTTGGCCGGGGGCGTTTACTTTTTTCCGCGGCAGGATGCTTAAGATATTCAAGACCGAAGTGTTACCGGCATTCTCCGGGCATAAGCATGTTGACGGAGAGGTGGTCCGGGCGGATAAGCACGGGATTATCGTTTCCTGCGGCAGGGGTTATTTGAGTATCAAGGATTTGCAGCTTGAGGCAGGCAAGCGCATGAGCGCGCATTCTTTTTTCGCCGGGCACAGGGTTAAGGCCGGGGAGATTTTGGGTTCTAATGGGGATAGGCTTTAATGGGGACAGCTGCTATTGCAACGCAATGGCCGCTGTCCCCATTTAGTTGTTGCAAGTTAGGCAGGTTCTGTTATAATAAAATTCTATGCCAGAATTAAGAAAAGATCCGATTATAGGTAGATGGGTAATTATTGCCACTGAACGCGCCCGCAGGCCTGACCAATTCATTAGCCATAAGGAGCAGGATGCTCCTGCGGCGTGTCCGGTTTGCGAGGGCAGGGAGGCGCGGAGCCCGCAG
>CAZNGC010000074.1:0-6122 GCA_964572435.1 uncultured Planctomycetales bacterium
GAAAAGCGACCTGGCCCGGGCGCAGAAGCTAATTTAAAAAACGAGGATGGTTTATGGCTGTGAGGGTTGCGATAAACGGTTTCGGCCGCATCGGCCGTATGGTTTTTCAGGCGCTTTGCGATCAGGGTTTACTGGGCGGAGAGATCGATGTCGTTGCGATCGCGGATTTGTGTACTGATGCCGATTATTTGGCTTATCAGATTAAGTATGATTCAGTCCACGGGAAATTCAGGCACTCTGTAGACGCGCTTAAAAGCGCCTTCTCCGCGGAAAAATCCGATACCCTGGTTGTCTCCGGGCACAAGATTAAATGTTTACCGGCGGCGGATGACCCTAAAAAACTTCCCTGGTCGGATTTGAGGGTAGAGTTGGTCATTGAGGCATCGGGTTTATTTAACGAAAGTGCGAAAGCATCCGGCCATTTAAAGGCGGGCGCCCGAAAGGTCATTATTACCGCTCCGGCGAAGGGGGAGGTCAAGACCGTTATTATGGGCGTTAACGAGAAGGAGTATGACACTTCCCGGCATAATATTGTTTCCAATTCCAGCTGTACGGCGAATTGCCTGGCCCCGCTGATTTACGTATTAATCAGGGAGGGGATTGGTTTGGAACGGGGTTTATTGACCTCCCTGAATAGCTATACCGCTTCCCAGAGGATAGTGGATGGATATTCCAGGAGGAATTGGCGCAGCGGGCGAGCGGCAGGAGCGAATATTATCCCTACGGTTACCGGCGCCATTGAAAGCCTTGGCGATGTCCTGCCGTCTGTCAAAGGGAGAATAGGCGGTGCCGCCTTTCGTGTTCCGACTCTGGATGTATCAGCCATCGATTTTACTTTTTCTGCCGCCAGGAATACATCCATCGATGAGATCGATTTCTGCATAAAAAAAGCGGCTGATACCTATCTGAAAGGATACCTGGGTTATACGAAGGAGGAGCTGGTTTCCACGGATTTTATACACGACAGCCGTTCTTCCATTTATGATTCTTCCGCCACCCTGGGCGATAATATCCCGGGAGAAAAACGTTTATTTAAGGTCATTTCATGGTATGATAATGAATGGGGTTATTCTAACCGCATAGTAGATCTTGCGGCCTATATCATCAAAAATATTTCCCGGGGTATCCGCGTTGATCCTCCGGTACCGGAAGGTTGTATTTGTGTGCCTCTGGAATAAATGGAGTGAGTTATGAATAAGGAAAAAAAAGCCACCCAGGAAAACAGCGTAGGTATCGTTATTCCGCAGTCTTTTACTTTCGATTCGCTCAAGCTTGAGAGCGGAGAGAAGTTTGGCCCGGTTACCTTGGCTTATGAGACCTATGGGGCCTTGAATAAGGAAAAGACCAACGCCGTACTTATCGTGCATGCCCTTTCGGGGGACGCGCACGCGGCAGGAGTGCACGAAGGCAAGGATAATCCGGGATGGTGGGATAATTTCATCGGGCCGGGGAAGGCCTTTGATACGGATAAATATTTTGTTATCTGTTCCAATGTTTTAGGCGGCTGTAAAGGTTCAACCGGCCCGGCAAGCATCAATCCTAAGAACGGTAAGCCATACGGCTTGGATTTTCCCTTAATTACGATCAATGATATCGTGCACGCGCAGAAGCGTCTCGTCGAACATCTGGGGATAGAAAAGCTGCTTTCGGTAGTGGGGGGTTCGATGGGCGGTTTACAGGCCCTTTCCTGGCTGGTTAATTATCCGCAGAGCGTGCACAGCGTAATACCGATTGCCACGACCATTAAACACTCTCCGCAGCAGATCGCTTTTAACGAAGTGGGCAGGCAGGCGATAATGGCCGATGCCCATTGGAAAGCGGGCAATTACTACGGCGGGCCCGCTCCTTCCAAGGGTCTGGCGGTAGCCAGGATGATCGGCCATATCACTTATATGAGCGATAAGTCTATGGCGGAAAAATTCGGACGTGCCAAGAAAGGTATGGCGGAAACTTTTAAATTTACCGCGGATTTTGAAGTAGAAGGGTATTTGCATTACCGCGGTGACAGTTTCGTCAAACGTTTCGACGCGAATTCATACCTGTATATCACCAAGGCGATGGATAATTTCGACGCTTCGGGCGGGAAACGTTTTGAGGAGCTATTGAGAGGGAACAAGGCCAAGGTGCTGGTAATCTCTTTTAAGTCGGATTGGCTGTACCCGGCTTATCAGTCGAAGGAGATTGTCAAGGCCTGCAAGCTCGCGGGAATCGAAACGACTTATTGCGAGATCGATTCCAGCTACGGGCATGACGCTTTTCTTCTTGAGGTAGAAGAAGAGTCTCATTTGATAAGGCATTTTCTCAAGAAGATCTTTTACGCTTATGAGGTGACCGGTGATTATGGCGCGTAAGGACATACAACTTGATCATAGGGTGATCCTGGATTTTGTCAGGCCGCAATCCACTGTTTTAGATTTAGGATGCGGCAACGGAGATCTTTTGTACCTTCTGATCAAAGAAAAAAGCGTCCATGGGCAGGGGATTGAGATTGACGAGCAGGAGATCTATAAATGCGTAGCCAAGGGCCTGAATGTTTTTCACGGTGATGTGGATAGCGGCCTGGCGGAATTCGGGGATAAATCTTTCGATTTCGTGATACTTAACCAGAGCCTGCAGCAGATCCTGCATGTGGATAAGGTGTTGGTTGACGCCTTGCGGGTGGGAAAGAAGGTGATTGTGGGTTTTCCGAATTTCGCCTACTACAAATCCAGGCTGCAGATGTTCTTTTTGGGCAGGACGCCGGTTACGGGAGCGCTTCCTTACCAATGGTACGAAACCCCAAACCTGCATTTCCTGAGCATAACAGATTTCAAAAGATATTGTCGTTTGAAAGGGATTATTGTTGAGCGCAAGGTTTATATCGGCCAGGAAAGCAGGGTGCATATCCTGCCTAATCTATTCGCCCAAGCTGGTATATTCCTGATTTCCAAGTAGAAGGAGAGCATATGCCTTATATTAACCTGAAATTAGTGGGTAAATTGAGCAAGGACCAGAAAGAGAAGATCGCCAAAGAATTCTCGGAGACTTTGCTGAAGGTAGCTGGTAAGCCCAAAGACAGCCTGTACTTGGTTATCGATGAGGTAAGCGGGGAGAACTGGGCCAAAGGCGACAAGTTCTTCGGTTAGTTGATTTTAGCGGGGGAATAAGGTAAACTTGTTATATGAAAACTAAAGCGCTATTACCGGTAATTTTATTGGCTGTTGCCCTTTTGTTCGGGCAATCGATAGGCTATGCGTTTCCCGTAACGCATCAGGGTTGTTCTTGTTGCAGCGGTAAATGCCATAGTGCCAAAAAATGCCATGAAAATTCCCGGGAATGTTTTTGCCGCAATCTGGTGCCTTCACAGGTCTGTTTATTGAAATCAGATATACTGTCTACGCCTGAATATTCCGGCTATCTTCCCGCTCGGAATAACCATTCTTATACCTTTCTTTCCGCTAAAGATATTTTTCATCCTCCGAAAGTAATCCTCTCTTAAAGTTAGAATCATATTAACTTATTTTAAAAGGAGCTTACTATGAATAGGTATTTATTGATCATAGCACTGATAATATCTATGTCGCTTATTGGAGGCAATGCCTTCGCGGCGGATACTTGCTGCGTCAAGAATACATGTTCTTGCGCGAAGTCGAGCTGCTGTACAGATGGCAAATGCGCCTGCAAAGGCGGCTGTTGTACGGAAAACAGTTGTAAATGCGCTGACGGAAAATGCGGCGTAAAGTGCAACTGTTAAACTGAATAGAATGGCGGGGAGGTAAAATCTCCCCGCCATTTTTAAGTGATTGACAAACAAGTCGAAAGATGTTTTAATATTAAAAATAGAAAAGGGGAGGTCGCTGAAGCGGCCTGAGAGTTCCGTGTTGCAAACGGATTACCCTAAGTAACCTGATCTGGATAATGCCAGCGGAGGGAAGGAGGAATGTTTTCTTTTTTGTAACCCTTATGCGTGCGGCATAAGAGTTTTTTGTTGCACAGGCAACACACCCGCTACTTCCGCTTAAGCGGGGTGCCGATGGTGGTATTCAAATACAAATTAACAGGAGGAAATATGTTTGAGAAAGTCAGTGAAGCGCAGATTTCCCGGACGATTGTGGGGGAGTTCAACCGTTGGTTTATGGATTACATTGTTTCGGATGTGATCATTATCGGAGGAGGCCCTAGCGGTTTAATTGCCGGCAGGGATTTGGCAAAAGATGGGTTCAAGGTTCTGATAGTCGAGAGCAACAACTATATCGGAGGCGGGTTCTGGATTGGTGGGTATTTGATGAATCCGCTTACCTTCCGTGCTCCATCACAGGAGATACTTGATGAGTTGAAGATTCCTTACCGCCAGGCGGAAAAGGGGTTATTTGTCGCTGACGGACCGAATGCCTGCTCCAAACTTATCTCGGCGGCCTGCGATGCGGGGGTAAGGATACTAAACATGACCAAGTTTGACGATGTGATTTTGCGCAATGGCAGGGTCGAAGGCGCGGTAATCAACTGGACGCCGGTCTCTGCTTTACCCAGGGCAATTACCTGCGTGGATCCTATTTCAATAGAATCCAAACTGGTCATTGATGCTACAGGGCATGATGCCTGGGTGTGCAAGAGCATTGAAAAGCGCAAGTTACTTGAAATGCAGACCTTCGGCCCAATGGACATCAATGTTTCGGAGGATGCTGTGGTAGAGAAAACTGGCGAGGTTTATCCCGGTTTACTGGTTTGTGGTATGGCGGCTTCTACTGTATATGGTTTACCACGTATGGGTCCTACATTCGGAGGCATGCTTTATTCCGGTAGAAAGGCGGCGGTAAAGGCAAAAGAAATCATCAAAAAACATGCCTCACCAGCCAGGGTAATACCGTAAAGCAATATCTTGCAATGAGTTAAGTAATTGAAGCTGGAGCTATTCTCAAATCAGGGGACGTTTCTCCCCAGGAGAAACGTCCCCCACCTTCTGCCCTTGACAAATCCCGGAAAATATGTTAAAATTCTTATGTAATTTGACATTTTGACAATTTGTTATTTTGCACAACCTAATGAAAAGGCTAACCAGCAGTAATGCTGGGGCGCAAAGCTTCCGATCCTGTTCCTAAGGAAAGCGGGGCTGCCAAGTAGGGGAAACCCTAAAAGATGCCTTTAGGGTTTTTTGTTTTTATGGGCATAGAAGGGAGGGTTTTATGAAGAAGATTCTTCGTAAGGTCTTGGCAAAAGCCAAGAAGCAACATAAAAGGCATATGAATTTTCTTAAGGCGCTGCGTATTTTCGAGGGCATGCCGCTATTTGGGATCAGGCGGTAGAATAGTAAAATTTTACTTGATTTTTCAGTTTTTACGTTTATGATATTGGAGGTGGTCAAATATGCAAGGTAATGGGGGACAAATCGTTACGCATAGAGTAATCACCATGTTGGGCCGGCAGGAAATGGATTATCTGGATAAAATAGGCAAAGACGCCCTGTTCACTACGGGCCATAAACTTTCCTATAACGATATACTGCGCGGGCTTATAGATTTTGCCATGGAAGCGGGCATATCCGGGGAAAGCATAGATTCGGCTAAGACATTCAAGGACAGACTGATACGTCAATTAAACGGTAAGGATTAAAAAGGAGGAGACAGATGAGGAAGCTGCTTCTGGTCGTTTGTGCGTTTGTATTAATCTTCGGCAGTTTGACGGTTGGGTATTGCGATGATGATCCTTGCGAGTATACTTTTACTTCTCCGCCGATGGAAATCGATCGAGACGATATTTCTTTTACAGAGACTCCGGTTAACAAGCTTGAGCGCGGGGTGATCAACCTGGCTACATTCTGGATGGAGATCCCGGCTGAAGTAGCCAAAGTTTCCAAAGAGCAGGATCCGGCAGCCGGTTTGACTGTTGGGGTAGTCAATGGAACGATTATCAGCGCCGTGCGCGGAGTTTCGGGTGTTTATGATACCGCTACTTTTCCGGTTGCTTCTTACAGTAAATCGGTGGTAAAACCCGAGTATGCCTGGCAGGCTGCGGATGAAAAGATAAAAGCCTGGCTTTGGTAATCGCAGGTTAATTAGCTACTTTTATAAAAGGGTGCCTTTTTAAAGGCACACTTTTTTTATTGTTAGATTATAGCTGTTCATGCGTCAGTTATCCCTGGAGGT
>CAZNGC010000075.1:0-6104 GCA_964572435.1 uncultured Planctomycetales bacterium
CGCTGGTTAACCCGCAGGACAAACCGGCATTAGCCGCAGCCGAAACAGACTCGAACAGGGACTCTAAGAATGGATAGCCATAAATCACCCCGGTTAAAGCCCCCACCCCGTATAATATTAAATAACATACGGTAACCATCAGGGCCGATCTTACCAGCTTGTCTTCGAGAAACACTTCTTTAATATGATGAAACTTTTTAATTACAACCGCCCGGTCCGGCAAGATGATCTTCTTGATATCCTGGACCAACGCGTGGAAAATAATCCCCGCACGCAGAACCTTGATGCCTCCGGCTGTAGAACAGGCGCATCCGCCCAGGGCCATTGACAACACTATCCCCAATAGGGCAAGACTGTTCCAGTCGCTGATGAACTGTTTGGCATAAATTGTCATATACCCGGTTGTACTGTGGCTGGAAACAAGCTGAAAAAAACCTTTCCTGAATAAAACCGTTGCCTGAGGGTATATGCCGCTTTGGCTTAACCCGTATGCGGTAATAAGAAAGATCAGAATTATGCTTACAAAAAATGTGCGCATTTCAATACTCTTGAATATCTCTTTCCGGTTCCCTATCCAAACCTGATAATGCAAATTGAAACTCAATGCGCCCAAAATCATGAATATAACCGCCACCGTCTCAAACAAGAAACTGTGATAATAAAGAATGTTTTGAGACTGCGGGGCGAATCCGGCGGTATCGAATCCTGCCATGAATATACAGGCCCCGTGGAAAAACGCGTTAATAGGTTCCAGGCCTATAAATATCCCGGTCGCTCCCAGGCTAAGAGTGCCCAGGATGAAAAATACAATACTGATCAGCCAGATAAAGCGCGCGGTATTCACCACGTTCGGCACCAGCCGCTCATCCCTGCCTTCTCCCACATACATCCTGAAGGCCCCGGACGTCCCCCTTACGAATAAAGAAAGTGCGATGATAGCTATCCCCTGCCCGCCGATAAAAGAGGCAAAATGCCGCCATAGGTTGTGGCTGCGGGAAAGATGATCCAGGTCTTGCACAAGGGTCAATCCGGTTGTGGCAAAACCCGACATTGCCTCAAAACAGGCATCGAGATAAGATTTCCAGTGCCCGCTCAAATACAAGGGGATCGCCCCCAAAAACATCGCTACGAACCACGAGAGGCTGACCACAATCATCCCTTGCATCCAGTTTAGGTCTTTATCGGTACGGCAAAGCCGCTGAAGCGTCAGCCCAAGCAAAACGGAAATCTCTATGCCTATCACAAAATCAGCCGCGGGGTCCGTTTCCCCGTAAAACAACCCGGTCAAGACCGGGATAAGCATGGTAAAGGCCAACCCCAGGGTTATTTTCCCGAGATAAAAACCAATGGCCTTTAAATCTTCAAACCGGGGTTTAAGGATCATATTTTAAAATAAATTACCAAACAGATCAACAAAGCGGCCAGCATAATTGAAAAGGCGTATAAAAGTTCCGAGATGATACCGAGGATAATATTTAAAGTTGGCTTGAATATCATTTTAAAACTTCCCGGCTAAAACACTCAATAACTGGGGTTCGTTGCCGATCAGGGTAAGCGCGATCACATCATCCCCGGGCTTAAGCACGGTGTTGCCCTTAGGGAGGATTACCTCTTCCCCGCGGACTATCGAAACCAGTACCGCGTCCTTGGGCAAAGTAATATCTTTCACTTCTTTGTTGATCGCGGGTGAGTCACTGGGCAAATCCACGCGCACTATGGCAAGCTTACCGCGTTTAAAACTCATCAGGTTCACGAAATCGGAAAAAGAAACCTCTTCTTCGATAACCTTAGCGATGATTTTCGTGGCATCAACAGGCACATCGATCCCGAGCTCGTTGAAAGTACGTTCATTATCCGGATTGTTCACCCGGCCCACTGTCCGCTGCAGGTTAAACTTTTCTTTTGCCAGCTGGCAGATGATCAGGTTGTCTTCATCGTCCCCAGTGACCGCCGCCAGTACATCGGCCCGCCCGATCCCGGCCTCTTCCAGTATATCGGGGTCACAGCCGTCACCGTTAACCACAAGCGCTTCCAATTCCTTGGCTATCCCGTCGCAGACCGCGCGATCCCTGTCGACTATGCTTACCGTATGCTTACTTTGGCAAAGCCTTTTCGCCAGAAAATACCCCACCTTCCCCGCTCCGACGATTAAAACATACATGTTTATTTTTCTCCCAAATGAAACTTCTCCCGGACATCTTCCAGGCTGGAAACCTTGACTACCCCCATCAGCATATCTTTATTCTTCAAAACTGTCTTGGGGTCGGGGATAATGACTCCCTGCATTCTTCTTAACGCCGTTACGATAAACTCTCCGGGGATATTTATATCCTGAATCGTCTTTCCGACCAGGCTGTCCTTCACTTCTATCTCGATGACTCCCAGGTCTTTAGATTCGATCAGATAACTGGAAAAACGGCTTTCAATTATCTTGTCCCTAAGCATAGAGGAAAAAAGCATTGTTCCGCTGATGATATTCAGGCCGAGCGCCGAATAGATGTGCGCCCGCTGGGGATCGTAAACACGGGCGAAGACTTTGGGGACGCGGAATATTTTTTTGGCAACCTGGGCGCTGATTAAATTGGTATTGTCTCCATTGGTTACCGCGCAAAATGCGTCCGCTTTTTCAATACCCACCTGTTTCAGGAGCGCCAAATCAAAACCATTCCCGACCATGGTCAGGCCGTTGAAGGTATCCCCCAGCCTGGAAAAAGACTCCTGGAATTTATCGATAATCACCACGTCGTGGCTTTCCGCAGACAAGAGTTTGGCCAATTCCGCGCCAACCCTTCCGCAACCCACGATAATCACATACATGCTTTAGTACCCTCCGGTTCTGCCGCGGGCAATGTTTACTTCTTGATAATCTCGACTATTTTCTTGAAAGCCGGATTATCCCTAACAGCCAAGTCCGCGAGGATCTTGCGGTCCAGGTTAATCTTGCATTTTTTCAGCCCGCTCATAAATGCGCTATAGGTAAGCCCTTCCTGACGGCAGGCGGCGTTGATACGCGCTATCCAGAGCTTGCGGAATTCCCGTTTTTTGTTCCTGCGGTCGCGATAGGCATATTCAAGCGCGTGCATCAATACCCTTTTTGCCTGCTGGTATTGCTTGCTGCGATCTCCCCAAAAACCCTTCGCTTGTTTTAAAACTCTTTTCTTTCTTTTACGAGTAGCTACGCTATGACTGACCTTTGCCATTTCATTCTCCTTTAAGATGCCCTTTAACCATAAGGCAGCATCGATTTAATAAACTTTGCCTCTTTTTCTCCCGAGAGGATCCTGCGTTTGCGCAAATCCCTGATCTTGCTGGTCTTCTTGGATGAAGCCAGGTGGCTTTTGCCTCCCGAAGAATATTTTACCTTGCCTTTTTTAGTAAGTTTAAACCGCTTGGCTACGCCTCTTTTTGTCTTGAGCTTTCCCATTTTCTCTCCTTATCATAAAGAGACATCGGCGCGATGATCTTAGCGCCGAGTCTTGATTAAAAACACTGTATTATTATATCCTACTTCGGGGCAATCACAAAGGACATAATTCTTCCTTCCAGGGCCGGGGCTTTTTCCACCTGGCCATCACCCTGGGTATCCTCGATGAATTTATCCAAAACCTTCCTTCCCAAATCCAAATGTTCCATCTGTCTGCCGCGGAAGAAAAGATTAACCCTAACCTTATCCTTTTTCTTCAGGAAACTGACTGCCTGCTTGACCTTGGTGGCAAAATCATGTTCATCTATGTTCGGCTTAAGCCGAATTTCTTTAAGGCGGCCCTGTTTTTGGTGTTTTTTGGCTTCCCGCTCTTTTTTTTCGATGTCATACTTGAATTTACTGAATTCAATTATCCGGCAGACCGGGGGAGTGGCAGCAGGAGCTACTTCCACTAAATCCAATTCATGCTGATTGGCGATTTCCAAAGCCCTTTGCACAGACATTACTCCCAACTGGCTGCCGTCATGGCCGATAACTCTGACCTGCGGCGAATTGATCCTTTCGTTTATACGGATATACTTTTTTATAGCAACCACCTCTCTTTCTATTTATACTGCCGGATCTGGTCAAGGAGCCCGGCGACAAACTCGTCGCGGCCAAGGGCCCCCTTGTCTCCGCTGCCCTTCTTGCGCACACTCACCTGGTTATTCTTGGCCTCTCTCTCCCCCAGCACCAGACAATAGGGGACCTTGCTTAATTCCGCGTTACGTATCCTCTTGTCCAGTGTTTCATTGCGGGTATCTATATCTACGCGTATCTGATTCCTTTCAAGTTCGGCCTTCACGTCCTGGGCATATGGTAAAACCGACTCTTTTATCGGAATCAATAAAACCTGCACAGGGCTCAACCAAAGAGGCAACTCTCCCTTATAGTGCTCGATAAGGGCGCCGATAAAACGTTCCAAGCTGCCCAACAACACCCGATGAAGCATAATCGGCTGCTTTTCTTTCCCATCGGCATCTATGTAAGTCAGGCCGAATCTTTTAGGCAAGGCGAAATCGCACTGGATGGTAGCGCACTGCCAGGTCCTTTTAAGGGCATCCTTCAGTTTTATGTCGATCTTTGGTCCGTAAAAAGCCCCGTCGCCGTGGTTTATTTCATAGGGCAACCCTTTTTCTTTAAGCGCCTCCTCGAGCGCGCTGGTCGCCTTTTGCCAGTCTTCATCGGAACCTATGTATTTTTCCGGACGCGTGCTCAACTCGATACCCCACTGCTGGAAACCGAAAACCCGCATTGTCTCAAAAACAAAATCGATTATCTTCTTGATCTCCTCGCCCAGCTGATCGGGGAGGCAAAATATGTGCGCGTCGTCCTGGGTAAATCCGCGCACGCGCAGGAGGCCGTGCAAAACCCCCGCTTTTTCGCGTCGGTAAACAGTCCCCAGTTCAAAAAGCCTGATCGGGAGATCGCGGTAAGAGCGGCTTTTTGATTTATAAATCAAAATGTGCCCGGGGCAGTTCATCGGCTTCAAAACAACTTCCCGGCCTTCTTCGTCGGAAGAAAAATACATGTTTTCTTTGTAATAATCATAATGCCCGCTGGCCTTCCAGAGCGCGACATCCATAATGTGCGGAGTAATCACCATCTGGTAACCGCGCTTGGCGTGCTCTCTCTTTTCGTAATCCTCGATGATCGTGCGCAGGACAGCTCCCTTCGGCTGATAAAAAACCAGCCCTGCCCCGGCCTGCTCATGATAGATATCAAACAAGCCCAGTTGCGGGCCAAGCTTGCGGTGATCGCGCAACTTGGCTTCTTCCAGCGAATTCAAATATTCATCCAGTTCCTGCCTGGTATTAAAACATGTCCCGTAAATCCTCTGCAGCATGGGATTGGTCTCGATCCCATGCCAATAGGCCCCGGCAACCGAAAGCAATTTGAAGAATCTTATCTGTCCGGTTGAATCGATATGCGGCCCGCGGCAAAGATCTAAAAACCCATCGCCGGTTTTATAAATAGAAACTGTTTCATCCGGCAGGTCGTTGATCAACTCGATCTTGTAATCCTCTTTCATTTTCCTGAACAATTCTATAGCCCGGGCCCTGTTCAATTCTTCGCGCATAAACTTCTCGTCGCGGTCGATAATTCTTTGCATTTCCTGTTCGATCTTAGCCAGGTCTTCGCTGCTAAATGGTTCTTTTTTGTCAAAATCATAGTAAAAACCGTCCTCAATAGCCGGGCCAATGGCCAGTTTTGTTTCCGGCCAGAGTTTTTTCACTGCCTCCGCCATAACATGGGAGCATGAATGTCTTAAAAGAGATATATCCATTTGTTTTTGCTTAAAAATGGGCCCATGAGGATTCGAACCTCAGACCTTTGCGATGTCAACGCAACGCTCTAACCAACTGAGCTATGAGCCCGATTGTTTTAATACCCGCCCATAACCAAATTTCTTACCAACGACGGGTGGTGTATCTCACCCCAAGAAGCCCCTGCGTCATTTGCAGGGCACAAGCTATGAGCCGGAATCCAGCCCGCGGCTTACGGCAACCTTTGGCCTTGGACCATGAAATGTAAACCGCTGGCTGTCAACTAAATGGGCAAGAAGGGAGTCGGACCCTTACGACCTTGCGGCCAACAGATTTTAAGTCTGTCGTGTATGCCATTCCACCACTTGCCCGCT
>CAZNGC010000076.1:0-6094 GCA_964572435.1 uncultured Planctomycetales bacterium
TATACCAACCTCCAGTTAAATAGATAAATATTTATCAATAAAAGTATATCTATAAATTTTTATCTTGTCAAGGATATTTTTTCACTTTATTTTTTTTAACACCTGATGATGTTTTTTGAAGGAATTTAAGGACGGGCTTCCTTGAGCTCTTTATCCTTAAGGAATGATTTATGACAATCCTGGTAAGCGTAAAAGGCGGGCTTGGGAGAAAAATCCCAACGTAGCAGGCCGAAATAGTCCACCCCGTTATCCCAATGATCCAGGGTATCCCTGAAAAAAGCCCAGAATACCTTCTCCACGTGTTCATCCTGCAGCAGGGCGGTATATACCTCTTTGACCCAGGAGGCCTGCCTGCTCTCGGAAGGGTTCTTTCCCAGCCACCAGTTATCGGTGCGCTTAAACCTCTTGACTCCCGGGCAGCCTATTTCGGTAATCCAGATCTTCTTGTCCGCGTCGCCATTGCGGCGCATGATCTTATAAGCCAGTTTGGGATAATTCACCACGGAGTAGACCGCCCCGGAGTTAAGCGGGTTCTGGAAGAAGTGGATATTCAGGATATCGAAATACCCTTTCGCGCCATTTTCATACAGATGGTTGATACTCGAGGCACCGTTGGCCAGGCCGCCGTTCAATATCTTGCATTCCGGGTCGATCTTCTTGGCCGCGGTATAAACTTCTTTCAACAAGACACAGTAAGACTTAAGGCAATCCTGCTCTTTCCAGTAAGTCGAAGAATCCGGTTCGTTCCAGAGCTCCCAGTATTTCACCCGGTTTTTATACCTGCGGATGACCCTGCAGGCGTATTCCACGAAAAGCTTGTTGTCTTTGGGAGGGCAATTCCACTGGCCGCAGGCGCTGGCCCAATCGGTGCTGTAATGCAGTATGACCAAAACATGTATCCCGATATCGTTCGAGCAGTGCGGGCAGTTTCTCATGAGCAGGCGGTCAATAAGGTCGTATTTGGCAAAATCGAATTTTCCCTGTTCCGGTTCGATGTCTCCCCACAGGAAATCCAGCCTGACCCAGCCGACTCCGGCTTCCCGCATCAGAGAGATCGATTTAACCAACTCTCGCTCGGACGGGTATTTATAATTGTTCCATGGATGGTTCCAGTGTAAAAACTCCAGGGCCCCGAAAGGGCTATCCTGATTATCCCTGTACAGGGCATCATAAGTTACGTCCCGGCTCTCTCCCATCGCTGGCTCCTCTGCGTAAAGCGCGCAAAAAGGCAAAAGAATCAAAAGCGCGGTACAAACAAGCCTATTCGTGAGTCTCCTGCTCAATGTTGATATAATCATCGAAGTCCATCTTTTTGCCCATCTCTTCCTTGACCACCCGGACCCTGTCCGGCACGTAAGGATGGGTCTTGTAATAATTCTTCTGCTGAAGAGGCATCCTGCGGTTGATATCCTGAAGCTTGGTCAGAAAAGTCACCATACCGTTAGGATCGTAACCTCCCAGCCTGGCGTACCGCGCGCCCAATTGATCGGCAAGCAATTCATCCTCGCGGCTGTAACCCAGGAGGAACTGGGTAAAGGCGGCATCCGCCGCTCCCCCCACCTCGCCGGTCCCGGGGGCTACCGCCGTCAACAGCCTTAATATGGAGTAACTCTGCATCGCCTGAAGCTTCTTGATGCTGTGGCGGGCGACGATATGGCCGACCTCGTGCGCCAGCACGCAGGCAAGCTCGTCGTCATTAGAAACCTTTTCCAGCAGCCCGCTGTTGATATAAATATATCCGCCGGGAAGAGAGACCGCGTTTACCTGGGGGTCGTCCAGCACACGGAAATGATAATCGATCTCTTTGCGGTCGCATACCGCCGCGATCTTCTGGCCTATCTTCTTGACGCGCTCCTCCTGCAAAGGGTCCGGAGAAAATTTATACTGCCTTTCCACCTGCTTGTCGATGGAACGGCCCATCTTCACTTCGCTTTCCGTGCTGTAATAATATTTTTCTTCCTGCTTGGTAACCAGGTTATATTCGGTGGAACAGCCGCAAAGAAACAACGCGGGCAGCAGGCAGAAAATAACAGGCAGGATAAAGGCAAAAACCTTGACGTTTAACTTCTTCATCATCAGATAAAGCCTTCTTACCGGCAGGCCAACGACGTTATAGAAACAACCTTCTATCCTGCGGATAAAAAACGCGCCCTTGCCCTGTATGTCAAAACTCCCGGCTTTATCCAGCGGGGAGGTATGTTTAAAATAGGCGGAGATCCCGGAGTCATTCAATTTATCCATATAAACCCTGGTCTTCTCGCAGGCAAGTTCAACTTTCTTCCCGCTTTTATCCTTCCTTATCAGCGCCAGGCCGGTATAAAGACAGTGCGCGGATCCAGAGAGCGCCTTGAGCATAACGCGGGCATCCCGCAGGCTCTTCGGCTTGCCGAATATCCTGCCTTTCTGGACGCATATGGTATCCGCAGCGATAATCAAGCCCTCCTTGACTTTCGCGGCTGCAAGCTCTGCCTTATTGCGGGCGTTATGTTTGACCAATTGCGGATAAGAGAATTTACCCCTTTGCTTTTTCTCCGGGGCATCCGAAGCAATGACCTTGAATTTCAAGCCGAACTTCTTTAAAATCTCTTTTCTGGCTCTGGATCTGGAAGCTAAGTATATTTTCATCTTAATTCAGGGACGGTTCTCAAAACAAAGGAAAACTGTCCCCTAAATAGGGGACAGTTTAGCTTTGGGTTGAGAACCGTCCCTGGGTTGGGCGGCGCTTTCGCCGGCCAGGTATCCGGTCGAGAAAGCTGCTTGCAGGTTAAAACCTCCGGTATCCGCGTCGATATCAATCATTTCTCCACAAAAATACAAGCCCTTTACCAGGCGGGACTCCATCGTGCGCGGGTTGATCTCTTTCAAACTTACCCCTCCGCGGGTGACCATCCCCTCTTCGATCGGCCGGGCGCAAGAGATGTCCATACGGAAACCCTTGAGAAGATAAACCATCTTTTCCCTTTCCTTCTGGGTAATCTGGCTGCACTTCTTGAGCTGGCCTATCCCGGAGACATCTATAAAAACTTTGATCAACCTCAAAGGCAATAATTCTTTCAACACATTCTTTATGCTTTTAGCGGCGCCGGACTTAAACTCCCTAAGCAGGCGGTTATCCAGCTGTTCGGCTGATAATGCCGGCTTCAAATCTATCTCGACGGATACGTCTTTATCCTGCGCGAGCATCTCCGTCACCTTGGCGCTTACGCTAAATACCAGCGGCCCGGAGATCCCGGAGGAGGTAAAGACCATCTCTCCTATCCCGGAAAACAGATGGGATTTTACGCCGGAGAATTTCAGGCGTATGTTGCGCAGGGAAAGCCCTTCCAGCTTCTTTGGATAATCCTGTTTTACGTCCAGCGGCACCAACCCGGGGCGCAAGGGAACAATCGTATGCCCCAGCCTGGCGGCGATCTTTATCCCGTAGCCGTCGGAGCCGGTAAAACTGTAGCTTGCCCCTCCGCAGGCAAGGATCGCCCTCTCGCAGGCAAAATCATCGCCTCCCTGCAGGCGCAACCCCCTAACTATGCCTGAAGAAGAAATCACATCCATAACCCTTGCCTTATAAACTACCTTAACTCCGGACTCCGCCAGCTCTTTCTTGAGCACATCAAGCACGCTGGAAGAACGTCCGGTCTCCGGAAAAACACGCATCTGGCGCTCAACTTTCAGTTTCAATCCGCGCTGCTCAAAGAATTCCATTAGCTGGCGGTTAAAAAATTTCTTGAAAGCGTCTCTAAGGAAATCTGCGTTCCTGGAAAAACGCTTCAAGAAATCATCCAGGTCCGCGGTGTTGGTAAGATTACAGCGGCCTTTGCCGCTTAGGAGGAGTTTATTTCCGGGGGTATCTTTTCTTTCAAACAGCGTGACGTCCTGGCCGGCCCTGGCCGCCCGGATCGCCGCCATCATTCCCGATGGCCCCGCGCCGATTACCGCAATCTTGATCTTTCGCACAAAAATTACCTAAAGCCCGAAGTCAGCGAGCTTGAAGATCGACTCAAGTTTCAAGCCGGCTCCTGCCAGATTTTCAGCCGCTCCCTCGCCGCGGTCGACGACCACGATCGCCTTCTCGGCAATCACGCCTAGCTTATCCAGCGCGGCCTTAGCCTCCATGATCGCCTTGCCGCTGGTAGCTACATCGTCCACCAAAAGCACCCGTGCGCCTTTCTTCAGCGCCGGGCCTTCCACCTGCCTCTGTGTCCCGTGTTCTTTGGCCTGTTTGCGAACAATAAAGGTCTTAACCGGGCGTTTATTGACAAAACTCAAGGCGGCCAACGCGCCCACTATCGGGTCAGCCCCCAGGGTAGGGCCACCGACGGCATCGAAATTTCCGCCTTCGGCCATGCCCAATATAATAGAAGCAACCAGATAAGCGCCTTCCGGGCTCAAGGTGATCACGCGGCCGTCAAGGTAATAATTGCTCTCTCTGCCGGAAGAAAGGACAAACCTGCCTCTCTTTAGGGCCTCTTCGTTCAACAAATCCAGTAATTTTGCCTTAAGTTGTTCACTTGCCTGTTGTTCCATGTTTTTCATTTTACTATCGATAGATCAGCCTGTCAATTACTTTGACAAAGGCCTTTTTAGTTGTTATTATATCTTCATGTTCAGGGGCCTGTTTAAAGGCATAAAGGATTTGATCTATCCTAACCGCTGTCCGGCCTGCAAAAGCAGGATAAGCGGGAACGAGAAAGGACACCTGATCTGCGGCCGGTGCCGTGAGGCTATCGAAAAAAACCTGCCTCCTTTCTGCGCCTCTTGCGGCAGGCATCTGGACAACATGGATGTGGCGAAAAATATATGCCACGGATGCCTTGATACAAAATTTCACTTTGACCGGGCCTTCAGCCCATGCATATATAAAGGAACGGTCAAGAAACTGATCCATGAATTCAAATATAACGGTAAGGATTACCTGGGAGAACCATTGGCCGGGTTGATGAACGAATTCATCAGGGACTACCGCCTGCCAATCGAATACATGGACTTCATCGTCCCCATCCCCCTGTATAAAAGCCGGCTAAGAGAAAGGGAATTCAACCAGGCCAGGGTATTAAGCGAACAGGTGGCCGGGGAATTCGGCAAGAGGGTCCTGGCGGACATCCTGGTCCGCATCCGGCGCACAAGGTCGCAGACCGAGCTGTCCCCGGAGAAAAGGCGCCTGAACGTCGAGGGAAGTTTCGGTATCAAAGACGCGGCGGCGTTAAAAGGAGCGAACATCCTGCTTGTCGACGACGTGTTGACTACCGGGGCCACCCTGGACGAGGCATCCAGAGTCCTCAAGCAAAACGGGGCGGGGATAATTGTCGCGATGACTTTAGCCAGCTGATTATGAAAATCCTGCGTAATTACATACTCAAGGAATTCTTCTCCCCGTTCCTGCTTTCCCTGGGAGTGCTCACCTTCGTGATGGTGCTTATCGGGAACCTGAAACGCATCGCCGATCTGGTAATCAACAAAGGGGTGGATTTCTTAAGCGTAGCCCAGATCTTTATTTACCTGACCCCCTACATAATAACTTACACCCTGCCCATATCCGTGCTCATCGCGGTATTGCTGGCGCTGGGGAGGCTCTCCGGAGATAACGAGATAATCGCCATACGCTCAAGCGGTGTAAGCCTTTTCAGGCTGACCTTGCCCCTATTGGTGATCAGCCTGGTCTTGAGCCTCGGCCTGGTTATCTTCAACGACCAGGCCGCTTCATACGCGCATTTCGCTTACCGCAAGACGCTGAAAGAAATGGGCATCAAGAACCCGACCGCCGCATTCGAAGAAGGGGTGTTCATCGACGCGTTCCAAAAATACATTATCTTCATTTACCACGTTGAACAGAAGAAAAACCGGCTGAACAATATCCGTATCTACGAACCCCAGGGAGAAGACAGGCCTACGCGCACGATCGTGGCCAAGGCGGGAGAATTCATCAGCATCCCGGAGAAGAATGTCGTGAAGCTTAAGCTGATAGACGGCACAAGCGACGAGCCGGACCCGGAAAACCCCACCAACTTTTACAAACTGAATTTCCGCACTTATTTCATGAACCTGGACATGGGGAAAATGCAGGACAAGGTCGTCGACAAGAAATACAAGGAAATGACCA
>CAZNGC010000077.1:0-6081 GCA_964572435.1 uncultured Planctomycetales bacterium
CCATACACAAGGGTGGGGGAGAAACAGGTCCGGGCTTGTAGCTTTTCAGGGAACTCATGGGCGAGCATAAACCCGATCAGCGCCCCGACAGAAAGCCCGGCGACAAAGATATTGTCGTATCCTCCGGAGTATTTAAGGAACTGGCCGCGCATGGAATTGTAAATCTCCCGCCAGCCCGTCCTTTTGAGGCAGGAGATGGATTTGTTGTGGTTGAGCATCAACGGCGCTGCCACGGAAAACCCCTGTTTATTCAGCCGCTGGGCGATTGCCCCCATTTCTTTTGCCGTTCCTGTCAGTCCATGGATGAGGAAACAAAGGTTTCTATCCCCCGGCATAAAGAATCCAGTATCGGCTATTTCCGTAATCTCGCGTTTATCCTATTTGAACGAAAAAACGACCATCTTTTCTCCTAAAGTTTTTTAAGCGGCTCGACTATTATTGTCATTTCCTTCTCTTTCAGGAAACAGCTTGTACTCAAAGTGATGCTTTGGGCGGCTATCCTGCGGGCGTTGCCGCACTCCTGCCCGGGGCATAATCCTTTCAGGTAAGCGTAATCCGTAATCGCCTGCAAATATATCTGCGAGATCCCAAGCCCCGTGTTCCCGAGGATCTTTAATGCCCTATCACGTTTCTTTTCGGAGTTGAAAATCAGGGTGATATAGGGATAGTTTGCTTTCGCCTGTTCCGGCTCTTTGATTACCGTTATTCCCGGGATAGCCTGAAGCCTCTTTATATAAAAATCCGCTTTTTCCCTCTGTTTCTGTATCTCCATATCCAGCCGGGGGAAATTTATGTGGCCGACATGTTCCCTGAACCGGGAAACTTTATGCGTGGGGAAATTCATTTCGAAATAATCACCTATCGCCCTCACCGGGTCACCGCATATCTTCCAGAAGATTTGAGGCATCCTGAAGGCGAACCAGAATAACGCCGGGCGGTAGAAAATACTGTAGGCGAACATCTCGGCGATTTTCAGTGATTCCGAAGAGATATCCGGGCCGCAAATCCTGGCGTATGTATCCTTCAGCAATCGCGCGTAGCGCGGCTTGTTGGTTACCGCCAGGCCTCCTTCGTATATGGTCAAGCCCTTGCCGCGGCAGAGGCTGAAGAAAGAGAAGTCTCCCAGCGTCCCGGTTTTTCTGCCTTTGTATTCGGCCCCAAGGCTTTGCGCGCAATCTTCTATGATCAGGATGTCATTGTTTTCCGCGGCCCTGAAGATTTCGTCCATTACCGCGGGGATCCCTGCCAGGTGTACTGCAATGACCGCCAGCACATCCTTGTTTTCCGCGCAGATTCCGCGCAACTGTTTCATGTCGAAATCCAGGTTATCCGGGTTGATATCACAGGCGAGGACGTTGAGCCCGGCTCTCTTGATCGCCAGGGGGACCAGCGGGCAGATAAAGGCGGGGATGACCACGGTTTTCTTCCCGGAGACGGATTTGATGCTTTCCAGGATCAGGTAGAGAGCGGCTGTCCCGGAGTAAGTAAGTAACGCAGCCTCGGCTCCTAAATATTTCCTGAAGTCCTCTTCAAGCGTCCCCTTGGGAACTCTTTTGAAGAGTGGGGGTAGCAGATTTATGATGTTTACCGGCCAGCCTGCGGTTGGCGGGATCTCTCTTATCAAGCCCAAATTCAATCCTTTTTTCGCACTCCTGTCTATTTTATGCTAAAATGTACAGAAATTCAAGGACGGACTCCGGTTTTATCCGGGCCGGTAATCGGATGGCTGATAACATTAAATATAAAGTATTCGATAATATAAACGCTATTCCCAGGCCGGAATGGGATGCTGTTTTCGGGGATATCCCGGAAAGCTATCAATTCTACAAGGCCCTGGCTGATTCAGGTTTGCCGGAGTTCGTTTTTTATTACCTGGCGTTTTACCGCGGGGATGAGATCGCGGGTATCGCCCCGCTTTTCAGCACGGATTTCAACCTGGATATAGCAGTCGAAGGGTGGCCGCTTAAGGCAATCAAGGCAATCCGCAAGGCTTTCCCGAATTTCCTGGTAATGAAGACATTGTTCTGCGGTTCTCCTTTCAGCGAGCATGGGGTTATCGGCGCGAGAGATGATTTCAGGCGAGACCCGCGGTTTACCGAATATCTTGCTGCCGGCATCAACAAGCTGGCTTCTGCTCTCGGCGCCCCCCTGGTCCTTTTCAAGGATTTTCCGGAAGAATCCGTCTCTCTGCTCGACGGGCTTAAGCCCCGCGGATTTACTAAAGTGGAAAGTTTCCCATCGGTGCGCGTGGAACTTAATTTTTCTTCATTCGAGGAATATTCCAGGAGCCTGGGCGGCTCCACCCGCAAGAGCCTGAATAAGAAACTGAAACAGGCCTATTCCCGCGGGAAAATCGAGGTGAAATCGGCCGGGGAGGTATCCGGAGAGATCGACCGTATAGTCGAGCTTTATGAGGGGGCTTATCATAACGGATCGACCAAGTTCGAAAGGCTGAACAGGAAATTCTTTCTGCAGGTTTCCCGGGACCTTAAGGACGAGACCCGTTTTTTCCTGTATTATGTAGATGGCCGGCTCGCCGCTTTTAACCTTTGTTTTGTGTATAAGGATTTACTGATTGATAAATTTATCGGTTTCGACTATGATATATCCAGCCATTACCATCTTTATTTTGTCAGCTGGGTGCACAATATACGCTGGTGCATAGAGAATTCCCTGCGGTATTATTACCCGGGGCAGACGGATTATCAGCCCAAGATCAGGCTGGGCGGCAAACTCGTCCCGCTCTACGCCTATCTGAAACACAGAAACGTTGTTTTGAACTTTTTGCTCAAGCTTCTGGCTTTGCTGCTTAAGCCGGATAACTTTGACGAGGACATCAGGAAATAACAGTGCTTAAGAAAAAGGTCACCTTAAAAATATTAGCCCTGCTTATTGCCAGCGATATGCTGGAGACGGCCATACATTTCTTTTTCAAGAAAAGCGCCCTTTCCCAAAGCGAATACCAAGTGGCGGATATCTCCGGCGCCCTGGTTTTTCTGAAAGCGGTTTTCGCTTCACCGTATCTCTGGGCGGGATTATTTACCGTGGCCGCGGTTTTTGTCATCTGGTCGACGATCCTTTCCAGGATAGACTTGAGCGTGGCCGTGCCTATCGCCAGTTTCAGCTACATACTTGTGCCGGTAGTCTCGATCCTTCTGCTGCATGAACAGATTTCGGTTTTGAGATGGGTGGGGATATTGTTTATCCTCTCCGGGGTGATCCTGGTTTCCTTGAGCAGCGGGGAAAGGCCGGGGCAGGTTAAATGAAGCAGGGATTGCTGGTCACCCTTTTTATGATTTCTTTGACCAGCCTGTGCGATACGGTCAACCAGCTGTTCCTTAAATCGGCCATTGATTCCCTGAATTTCGGAGGGAAATTCAACCTGGCCAGGATATTCAAGTTCATCTTTCAGCTGCTTATCAGGCCCCGGGTGTGGTTGAGTTTTGTTTTCAGCGTCATATCCCTGTGCATCTGGCTGCTCGTGCTTTCCAAGGCCGACCTCAATTTCGCTTTCTCGGCTGACAGTATGCATTACATTTTTATTGCCTTGGCTTCCAGGTTTATCCTGAAAGAAAAATTCAGCTGCCTGCGCTGGTTGGGCACCGGCCTGATCGTGCTGGGGATAGTTTTTGTAAGTTTGAATTAATCCGGACTGAACGGATAAGAGGCAAGATATGGACCCGAAATACATAACCCTGTCGGTTTTTATTATTTCCTACCTGCTTTTCGTGCTGCTTCCTCATAAACGTACAGCCGTCGCTTTGGCTGCCAGCGCCATGCTTGTTTTTACCGGGGGGTTGTCTTTAAAACAGGTTTTTACGGTGGTGAATTGGAACGTGATGGGAATATTCGTGGGTACGCTGGCTATCGCGGATGTGTTTATGCAGAGCAGGGTCCCCGCCTATATTGCCGAGATCATTGTCGATAAAGCGAAAAACACCCTTTGGGCGATACTTTTTATCTGCATACTTACTGGTCTTATCTCCGCCTTTGTGGAGAATGTCGCAACCGTGCTTATCGTCGCTCCGATTGCCATCGCCCTCGCCAGGAAGCTGAAGATAAATCCCACGAATATGATGATCGCTATCGCCGTATCCAGCAACCTGCAAGGGGCAGCTACGCTGATCGGGGATCCCCCGAGCATGCTCCTCGGCGGGTTTGCCAGGATGAATTTCGGGGATTTCTTTTTCTACAAGGGAAGGCCGAGCATATTCTTCGCGGTTGAGCTGGGGGCTTTGGTTTCTTTTTGCGTGCTCTATTTTATATTCAGGGGACAGAAAGAAAAAACCCGGCTTATCCCGGTGGAAAAGGTAAAATCATGGGTCCCTACGTTCATGCTGGCCGGCCTGGTCATACTTTTGGCCGTCTCGTCATTTCTTGATACGGGGTTCAGCAACTTGGCGGGGCAGATTTGCATGGTTTTCGGGATTCTCGCACTGCTTTGGGAAAAGTTTGTCAATAAACGCCCGGTGACTGCCGGCGTCAAAGGGCTTGATTGGGATACCACTTTTTTTCTTTTTGGGATTTTCATTATAGTCGGCGCGCTTTCGGTTACCGGTTGGATCGAGATACTCGCCGCTTACCTGGCAGGGTTAGTCGGGAATAATATATTCCTGGGTTACACTGCCCTGGTGTTCATTTCGGTTGTGCTCTCGGCGTTTATCGACAATGTCCCTTTCCTGGCCGCCATGCTTCCGGTAGCCATGATCATGTCGGATAAATTGCAGATTAATCCCTCGCTGTTCCTCTTCGGGCTGCTTATCGGTGCCAGCCTTGGCGGCAATATCACCCCTATCGGCGCCTCGGCAAATATTGTCGCCTGCGGCCTGTTGAAAAAAGAAGGGCATACGGTTAAATTCGGTGATTTCGCCAGGATCGGGGTTCCTTTTACCCTGGCGGCTGTGCTTTCCGCTTATCTGTTTGTCTGGTTTATCTGGAGGTAAACATGTCCCAGGAACATGCCTGCTGCCACCGCCAGGGCAGGGGCCTGTTGAAAAACAGGTTATTATTAGTTTCCGCGGTCGCTTCCGGGGTGCTTTTATTTTCGTATTTCCTGCCGTTCCTTATCCCGTTCCGCAGGGCCTTTCTGCATTATTTCAAATCGATTTGGTGGGCGGTAACAATAGGGCTGCTGCTGGGTGGGTTTATTGACCATTACATCCCCAGGGAATATGTCTCCAAGGTATTGTCCCGTAAATCTGCGCTTACTATCTTTAACGCCGTGTTCCTGGGTTTTCTGATGAGCGCCTGCAGCCACGGGATACTGGCATTGTCCATACAACTACATAAAAAAGGGGCTTCTAATCCGGCGGTAGTGAGTTTCCTTCTGGCCAGCCCCTGGGCGAATTTCGCCGTGACCATGATGCTCTTGAGCCTGTTCGGATTCAAAGGCCTGTTCATAATTATTGCCGCTGTCTTCATAGCGGTGAATACCGGTTTTATCTTCATGTTCCTGGAACGAAAAGGCCTGATCGAGAAAAACAAAAATGCTCTGCAGGTGCCGGATAATTATTCGATCATGCGGGATATGCGTATGCGCCTGGCGGCTTATAAATTCAACAGGGCCTCCCTTGCCGCAGACGCGAAGGGGGTCTTAAGCGGGGCCTTTAGCCTGTCGGAGATGGTGCTTTGGTGGGTCATCCTGGGGGTCTTCATAGCCAGCCTGGCCGGTGCCTATATACCTGTGCACTTTTTCCATAAGTTCATGGGGCCTACCTTGCTCGGCCTGGCGGTGACCTTGCTGCTTGCTGCCGTTATCGAAGTTTGTTCCGAAGGCTCCAGCCCGCTGGCCTTTGAGATTTACCGCCAGACAGGGGCGATCGGCAATAGTTTTGTTTTCCTGATGTCCGGGGTGGTTACCGATTATACGGAGATCGGTTTGCTCTGGAGTAATGTGGGCAGGAGGGTGGCCTTGTGGATGCCGCTGGTTAGCGTCCCGCAGGTTATCATCCTGGGCTGGTTAGCGAATATTTTCTTGAAATAACCCCTGGGGCTATTAAAGCCCCAAAAAATACTTGACAAATGATACTAATATGGTATCATTTGTGGGAAAAGGGAAGGGGGGTGATCCTGATGGGGGTC
>CAZNGC010000078.1:0-6064 GCA_964572435.1 uncultured Planctomycetales bacterium
TGGCCAGGGTCATTCCTCTGTCTTTGAATGACCCTGTTGGGTTCAACCCTTCGTATTTAAGGTAAACCCGGATATTTTTACCAGTCAGGCTGCTTAGGTATTCCGCGTAAATAAGCGGGGTATTGCCTTCGTTTAAGGTAATTATGGGTGTTTTACCGTCGACAGGAAGGAATTTACTATATTTGCTGATTATCCCGGCATATCCCCTGCCCACTATACACCCTCGATTCTTATGGCTACTGATTTTTCTTTTATGTCCGCGAGCTTATCGATCATTTTCAACGCTTCGCGCAGGTTCTTTTCCTTCACTTCGTGAGTGACCATGACTACCGGTACGACCTGGGATTTCAGTTTCTCTTTCTGGGTCACCGAGGCTATGCTTATCCCGAACCTTGCCAGGATCCCGGATATCTTTGCCAGTACCCCGGGTTTATCGACAGCGGTGATCCTTATGTAATACCTATTTTCGAATTCGTTTATTTTTCTCAAGCCTTTGATCGACGAGTCTTCGATAGAATTCAGGGTCGGTTTAAATAACCCCGCCTTAATGTCCTGTGTCAAGTCCACGATGTCCGATACGACAGCCGAGGCCGCGGAGAGCTGTCCGGCCCCCGGGCCGTAGAACATCAAGTCGCCTGCCAGGTCGCTGGAAACATAAATGGCGTTGAATACGCCGTCCACGGAAGAAAGCAGGTGCTCGCATGGCAGGAATGTGGGATGAACGCGTACTTCCAGCTCGTTCGATTCCTTTTTAACTATAGCCAGGAGCTTTATTTCATATCCAAGGTCCTTGGCGTAAGCGATATCGGAAGCGGATATCCGGGTTATGCCTTCGATAAATATCTCTTTGATGTCGACAATCTTGCCGAATGCCAGATACGTGAGCAGGACAAGTTTATGCGCGGAATCGATGCCTTCTATATCAAGGGTCGGGTCCTTTTCGGCAAATCCTTTTTCTTTCGCCGATTTGATCGCCGAAGCCAGGGAACATCTCTCACGGGACATCAGGGTAAGCACGTAATTGGATGTCCCGTTGACGATCCCGAAAATGGAAGTGAATTTATTGGCGACCAGCCCCTCTTTTATGGACTTAATAATTGGTATGCCTGCGCCCACGGAAGCTTCAAAATATATATTCTTCCCCCGTTCGTTGGCGACCGCGAATAACTCGTTTCCGTGCTCCGCCAAAAGAGCCTTATTGGCCGTAACCACATGTTTGCCTTTTTTCAGCGCCGCGAGGATGAATTCCTTGGCCGGGTTTATCCCGCCGACAAGCTCCACGATAATATCGATCTGCGGATCGTTGATAACCTCGTTGACATCGCTGACGAGACAATCTTTATCGACGGACACATCCCTTTTAGAAGTCAAATCCTTATCGCAGATTTTCTTGATCGCGACTTCAATCCCGATTTTCTGGGCAAGCAGCGATTTTCTCTGCTGGAGAATTTTGACCACCCCGCATCCGATATTTCCAAACCCTATTAAACCTATGTTGATCTTTCTCATAGTTATTAACCTTTCCTGTTCTTGATATAATAACCTACTGTTTCCCCGATTGTCTTGCGGTGGCTCTCGTCTACAGCCAGGAAAGCCAGCCGGGTATCGTAAATGACGTCTTTGGTAATCTCCTTCGATTCCACGACCTTGCCTATAAGCATGATTGAATTCGGGTCAAAAGGAAGGCGGATTTCCAAGGCCAGGTTCGTTCCGGGAGTGAAAGCACGGTTAGTAGTAAGAAGCATTCCGCCAAGGCTTAAATTCCTTGTCTGGGTTATATCATTGTTCCCGTTGTTCTCCATAACCCTGTAAGAGACTATGAAACGCCCATCCGCGCGCGGATGTTTTCTCTTTTCCGGACCTGAGTAATTCATTTACTCATCCTCCTTTTTGGGCCGTTCTGGATCGTTCTTTATAAGCCAATCAATATAATCGGATAGAAGTTTGTCCTGTTCTTTCTTCAGATCGATAAATTCCACTCGGGTAAAGAAAGTCCCGCTTGAATCCGTCCCGCCGGTTTTCAGGGCGCGCGATTCGACAACCCTGCCCCTGATGTGCAGCGGCGCATGCGGATGGGATGGAACACGGACCAGAAAATCGATCGTATCTTCGCACAGATATCCGGCGGTAAAGGCCATGCCGATCCTGCTGAAATTCTTTACCGTCGTGATATCCCATTTCTTCACTACTCCGAGATGGTCCTGTATCCCGTAGCTGACCATAAGGTTTTTGTATATCCTGGTGGCTTTTCTTTTGTCGTTCTCGGAATTTATCTGTTTACCGGAATTCTGGGTGCTCAAAAACCACTCGATATAATCCCTGATCAGGGTTTTCTGCGAATCCTTTAACGAAGTGAATTTTGCGCTGGTCAGGAAAAAATTCCCAACGAACGGTTTTGATTCGACCACGCATCCGTCCGTTTCCAGCCAATTATCCGGTTCCAGGGGGATTTTAAGCATCAAGCGCAGGTTCTCCCCTTCAACAAACTGTTTGTTGGTATCAAAGAGCACCCCCGCTTCGCTGATATTCTTGATGAAAGAAAAATTCCAGTCTTTCTTATTGCCGTATTCAGGCAAGTAACGTATCATCAGCGGCTTGGAAATGCGTATCGATCTTCTTTTCTCTTGCATTCGTTTAACCGGCGCATCCGCCCGTTCAAGAACAGGCGGATGCGCATCGGCAATTAAAGTCGGGGCGACAGGACTTGAACCTGTGACCTCTTGAACCCCATTCAAGCGCTCTAGCCAAGCTGAGCCACGCCCCGGTGATTTATTCTTCTTTGCTCCTTCTGGTCATCAAATCTTTGACTACCCGCAGCGGATCCTTATTTAAATAAAGCAGGCGGTAAACTTCCCTGGTTATCGGCATATCGACACCATATTTTAAACTTAGCGCGTAAGCCGATTTCGCGGTCGCGACGCCTTCGGCAACCATTTGCATATTTGAGCAGACCTGTTTCAAGGTCTTACCCTTTCCTATCTGTTCCCCGACGAAACGGTTACGGCTTTGATTGCTTATGCATGTAGTGACCAAGTCTCCCAGGCCGCTGATACCGCTGAAAGTCGCCAGCCTTGCGCCCATTGTTTTACCCAACCTGGATATTTCCGCCAGCCCCCTGGCAAGGATAGCGGCCTTGGTATTGGTCCCGAATCCCAAACCATCAGATACGCCGCAGGCAATGGCAATCACGTTTTTCAAGCTTCCCCCCAATTCAACCCCGACAACATCGGAATTAGTATAGACCCTGAATCTTTCCGTGGAGAATACTTCCTGGATCGTTTTGCGTATTCTTTTGTCTCCGGAGGCAGCTACAGCCGTCGTGGGTATCCCCCTGGCAACCTCCTGGGCGATAGTCGGCCCGGATAAAACAGCGAACTTTACCGGCCCCAGCGAAGCGTGAACAATCTCGGAAATCCTCATGGAAGTCTTGAGCTCTATCCCCTTGGTTACGCTTAAGAAAATAGCCTTACGGGGGAATCTCCCCTTTATTTTTCTTAGCACGCCTCTTGTATATTGGGAAGGAGCGGCCAGGACAATGATATCTTTTCCGCATACCGCCGAGCCGATATCCGGGGTAATCCTGATATTCTCCGGGATTTTTATACCCGGAAGAAACCTGGGGTTGGTACGCGTCCTGGACATCGTTTTACTGTAATCTTCAAATGCCCCCCAAAGCGTGACAGGGTATCCTTTTGACGACAATAAGACCGCCAAAGTCGTTCCCCATCCGCCATCGCCTAACACGCTTATGCTTAATCTATTCACCGGCCACCCTTGAATTCTTTGCGGAAAAATATTCCCGCGAATATATGTTAGCGTTGTTTTTCTCTTCCCGCGTGATAAACCTGACACCGACGTTGTAAAACCCGGATCCTCCGGTCTCGACCCGGGTAACATTACCGATTATGCCGTTTTGGTAAATGAGAACGGTTTTTTCCATCTCTCTGCAGAAATCAAGCGTATCGCGGTCAAAAGAAAGCCATAGAATGTCATCAGGGTTTACCTTTTCACGGATATTGCAGGAGATACCTGATTGGCTTATGTTCACCGAATACCCCTCGCAAAGCCTGGAAATGGTTTCCTTGCTGCAAATCTTGAAATTCAAAGGCACCGAATATCCCAGCCGGGCAAATAAGCGCCGATCGTCATCCATAGCCAGCCTAACTGCCTCCGCCTTCTTTGGCGTTTTTGGCGAATTGTTTAAATGTAGTTATAATCTGCGCCACGGGCATGTTCTTTCCGATATATCCGGAACAGCCCAGCTCTTTTGATTTACATATCAGGTCTTCGTTGTAACCGAACCCGGTTATCATGATCACGGGCAGGGTCTTATTCGTATCCCTGATATTTTTAAGCACCTCGATCCCGCTTATACCCGGAAGCTTGATATCCAGGAGGACAACGTCAAAAGTATCGTTTTTGAGCGTCTCCAGTGCTTCTTCGCCTGAACCGCAAATGGATACCTTGCAATCCTCCCTCCTAAGGAGATCGTTCAGGAGATCTCTTACCGGCGCCTCGTCGTCGACCACCAGGACTTTATAAAGCATATACACTCCTTTTTTACATAAAAGGCAGCTTGATTGTAAAAAGAGAACCTTTTCCCGTTTGGCTTTCCAACTCGATTGAACCAGCATGGTTCTTGATGATATTATGGCAAATCGAAAGGCCAAGGCCTTTGCCGTTGTTCTTTGTCGAATAAAACGGCATAAAGACGTCTTTCAAATGCTCCCTGGGAATTCCTACCCCGGTATCTTTTATCCGGATAAAAGCGGAATTGCCATCTATCCGGCCTGTGGCAATCGAGATCCGGCCGCCTTGGGGCATCGATTGGTAAGCGTTGATTATCAAATTGAGGAAGACTTCCTGCAACTGATGTTCATCCCCCCTTACCGGGCGCAGATCATCCGTAAAATCCTTATCTATATCCACCCGGGCGTTCGGCAAGTTAGCATACTGGGCAAACGGCAGAACAAATTCTATCGCTTCATTTATGTCGACCGGCCCAAAGACAGGCCTTGTTTTTTGCGAAAACTTGAGTATCCTGTCGACCATTTTCTGGATGCGTTCAGCCTGAGAATTAATCAAGTCGAGGTCGCGGATTATCTCGGGGCTCAAGTTTTCCTTTGCCAGCAAGGCCGACCTTCCCGAAATAACCAGAAGCGGATTATTGATTTCATGGGCTATCCCCGCGGAAAGCAAGCCCAGAGCCGCCAGTTTTTCTGCTTGAAAAGCCTCGTATTCCAGTTTTTTCCTTTCGGTTATATCTTTGGCGATAAAGATATAACCCAGATGTTTTCCTTCAGAATTAAAGAATTTATTAGCCGTAAGGGCAACCGGTATCGCCTCTCCGGATTTTCCGGTCAAGACGGTTTCCTTCTCGCATTTTCCGTATAACCTTACCTGCTCCAGGATAAAATCGAGGCTGTTTTCGGAACCATCCGCATCATGCAGGATCGCCGCGTGTTTAAAGATTATTTCGCTCCTGCGCCAGCCGAGCATTATTTCCGACCCCATGCCGAAATAAGTGATATTGCCTTCCAGGTTTATAGCGTAAAGGGCGTATTCTTTAAGCCCGGAAAAAATATCTTTGAGCGTCTGGTCTATATTCTTCGCTGAACCGCCTGATTGCCGGAATTCGGTAATGTCGTGGCCGACAAGCACGCTTGCTTCGGCCTTTCCGGACCGGCCGGTTACCGGAGCGATATTCCAGGAAATAATCCGTTCATTCCCGCTTGCGTCCAGGATTATCCCCTCAAAATCTTTCACCCTTTTATGCCTTACACACTCGTCCACGACCGCTTCGAACATGTCTTGCTTGATAGTGTTGCTCTCATTACGGTATAAAAGCTTCAACCAGCCGGCACCGACAATATCGCCGCTCGAAAGTCCGGTAAGCGTATCCGTTTTTCTGTTGCAAAAGATAACATTGCCTGCGGCATCCAGGCAAACCACTATCATCCCGGTATTATCCAGGATCCGGGAAAATATTTCTTTGGTTTCCTTAGCAGCCGGTCTCATAGAATAAACGTTAAGCGGGAGAGGGGAATCGAACCCCCATATATAG
>CAZNGC010000079.1:0-5980 GCA_964572435.1 uncultured Planctomycetales bacterium
TAAGTAAGTCCGAGTAAGTCTATATAAAAAAATACTTGACAAGATAATCACATTATGTTTTAATTAAGTCCACAGTAATTTATATGTAAAGGAAGTAAAACTTATGGCCCGACTCATAGACATTGATGAATTAGCGGATTATCTGAAACTGAAGAAACAAACCATATACAATTGGCTTAACCAGGGTAAAATCTCCGGGATAAAGGTTGGAGGGGTATGGAGATTTGACCTGGATGATATTGATAATTGGTTGAGGAGCAAGAAGAGAACACCTACTTCAGGAGAGCAGGGATGAATTCTTTGGGAATATATTTCGGGACTAACGCTATCGGCCTGGCCGAGGTAAACAACAAAAAGCTGGTCAACAGCGTGATTATCCCCCAGTCCACCGTGTTTGCCGGTGATTTTGAAGAGAAGGTCCCCATAGACCTGAAGATAATCGCGTTGATCAAGGATGCTTTGCGTACCAACCATATTAGTGCCGAGCACGGTTCCATATGCATATCGGGCCAGGACCTTATAATACGTACATTTGAGATCCCCAGGCTGCCGGCCAATGAATTGCAGAGTGCGATTAATTTCGAGGCCAAGAAGTACATCCCTTTCAAATTAGAGGAGTTGGTTTATAATTTCCAGGTCGAAACAGACAGCAGAAACAAGTTAAACACGATCCTTTTTGTGGGGATAAAGAAAGAAGTCCTGGAAAAGTATATTTCCATATCCCGGCAGCTTAACCTGAAGGTAAATGTCATAGAGTATTCCGCTTTCAGCCTTTTGCGTTTCTTAAAGCTCGCCGGTTCCAGGGACGGCGGTGTATCAGCTATGCTTTGTTTCGATTTGAATAATGAAGATGAAATCAATTTTATGGTTTCGGAAAACGGATTTCCTTTCTTTAGCCGCGACATAATCCTTAGTTCAGGCCTGGGTGAGGCCGATGCCTCCGCCGCGGATGACCAGATAAAGAAATATGACAAATTAAAAAGCGAGATACGCGTTTCCCAGGATTATTACCGGAGGAAATTTCCGGATAAAGCGATCAAGACCCTTTACGTGCTTTCCGGTCAGGAAATGCGCGAGGATCTGAAAGGTTTCTTCGCCGGCTTGGGTATTTCGGCTAAATTTATCGATAGCGGCAAGGTCCTGGGGAAGGGGGCGGCTTATTCGTCGGTGCTTGCCAAGAGCTTCGGGTCCGTGCTTTATAAGGACCTCCCTTTAAAGGTAAAGATAAATCTTTTTAGCACTCATCAGAAAGCCGACACTTTAAAAGGCAAAGACGACATCCTTTCTTTATTTGAGGGTGTCAAAGTTGACTTCAAGATTATCTTGTTAGGGATCTTGATTTGCGCCGCCACCTTCGGTTACGGTATATACAGGACGCAGCCGGTGCGCGAGGAGCTTAATTCCATCAAGGCTAACCGTATCCAGCTTCCTTCGATTGCCGCGGATGAAGATTCCGCGACCCTGTCAGCGAAAGACAAAAACCTCAAGAAGAAACTGGCTAACTTGGACGGATTGATAAAAGACCAGCTTTACGCTACTTACTTCCTTGATATCATACCCCGCGCCTTGCCGGACGGGATCTGGTTGAGTAAATTCATTTCTACCCGCAAGGAAGACGGCAGGCCGGAGGTTATCATAGAGGGAGAGGCTTATCTGGGAGACAGCGACAAGGAATTCGAGGCGGTGAGCGCTTTCTTGTCTAACTTGAAGAGCAACCAGTTCTTTTCCAGGAATTTCAAGGAAATAACCATTACTTCCGTTGACCGCAAACCGATGCTTGACAAAAGCGTTGCTTTTTTCAGCATTGTATGCAGGAATTACCCGGAGAAAAAGAAAAATGATCGCGACAGATCTGTTCAGCAAGAATAAAGATAAAATTATAAATGCCGGTGTGGTCCTGGTCGCACTCGTCGTTGCCCTCTACCTGTATAATATGCAAAACCAGCAGATGGTTTCGCTGGAGGAGAGTAAGAACGAGGAGATGAAAAAGAGCGAAGTAATCGAAAGCCTGGGCCGGGTGGAAAAAAGGATCGAGACTTACAAGAAGGCTTTTACCGGCAAAGACCTCGGTTCGGTTATCGACGCGATGACCGATATTGCCAAGGATACCAGGGTTAATGTTATTTCGGTCAAGCCCGGGATTGAACAGCGGCAGCCGGATTATGTAAAGAGTTCATTTTTAATCGTGATCAGGGCGGCTGATTATCACGCTTTGGGTAATTTCATCAGCAAGCTGGAGAACTATAAGGATTTATTCCTGGTGGAGGAATTGAATATCACCAGCCTTTCCGGGCAGCAGGACAAAAAGAGCGAACAGGGCCTGGATGTCAGCTTGAAGATAAGCACGGTAACCTGTTTATGATGATGGATAAAATCGGCAGATTATTAAGAATAATCATTGTTTCGGCGATACTGGCCGGTGTTCCTTATGGAGCCTTTGGGCAAAATGAGGAGGGTGTGGTCAGCCGGCCGGCAATCGAATATAGCTCTGCGGATTTAAGGGATCCTTTCGAAGATTTGCTTCAAATGGCTGCCGAGCGCGAAAAGAAAGAGAAAGAGTTACGCAGCAAGGAGGCGCCGCAGGAGCCAAGTGAAGCGGAGGTGCCTATGCCCAGCCTGGATAAGTTGTAAGTGCAGGGAGTGATGTGGGGAGGCAGGTTCCCCCAGGTGGTGATTAACGGGAAGGTACTGGCAGTCGGGGATGCTATAGAAGGATTTAAGATAGTAAACATAGAGAAGAAAGGGATTACTTTAAGTTTTTCAGGAAAGACAGCGGTTTTATCCGCGCCGGGCAGTAATCCGGTTTCAGGAAAAGATAATAAGGAGGAAAAATGAAAAAGACTTTTTTTATCTTAGTTTTTGTTTTTTCGATTCTTTGCGTTCTCTTCGTCCCCCGTTTGAACGCCGAGACGCAAGAACCCAGCCCGGGGACTGAACCGATCATCTCCATGGATTTCCAGGATGTGAGCATCAAGGATGTGCTCAAGATGCTCTCCATGCAATCGGGGATGAATTTTATCGCCTCCGAAGCGGTGGCGGACAGGAAATTGACCTTATATCTGGACAAAGTCCCTCTGAACCAGGCGATGGAGAAGATATTTAGCGCGAACAACCTTTCCTACGAACTTGACCCTAAGTCGAACATATTTGTAGTTAAAGATTGGGGTAAGATGGAGGTTGAAACGGTGACCAAGGTTTTTTATCTGAAGCATGCCAGCGTTTCATCATCTTCTCTGAAAAAGGAAGCATCCTCCAATACCGGTTCGGAATCCGGCGGCGGTTCTTCCACCGGTAAATGGAAGGCTGAAGAGGAGTCGGGGATTACATATTCCGTGAAGAAACTGCTTTCATCCAACGGCTCGCTGGTCGAGGATTTTCGTACCAACAGCTTGATTGTTACGGATACCCCGGTTAGAATGAAGGTTCTTGCCCAGGTGATCGCTTCGCTGGATATTGAAATCCCCCAGATCATGATGGAAGTTGAAATGCTGGATGTGAGCAAGAACGCGATAGATAAGCTGGGCGTAAAATACAGCCAGTCTCCTTTTACGGCTTATCTCTTCGGGGCTTCCGCGGCTACAGGTTTTCCTTTTGGCAGCTGGAGCAAGGTTCTTGATGCCACCAAAGGAAGCTTGAGTATTAACCCGGGTTCAGTCGATGAAGACGGGGAGGTTTCCGGAAACCCCTATCAGATGCAAGTTGATTTCCTGAAGAAACAGGCTGACACTAAGGTTTTAGCCAGGCCGAGGATTATGACTTTAAATAATGAAACTGCCGAAATCAAGATTACCACCCAGGAGGCTATCGGCGAGATTACCGATACCGAGGGCCAGGGCACGGCCTCTTCAACTACCACCAGCGCTGAAAGGACCGAGACCGGCATATCGTTAAGGGTGACCCCGCAGATAAATTCCGATACGGGTGAGATCACGATGTATATTTATCCTTCGGTAAGGGACGCTACTACCAGTACTTTTAACGCGGATTACAAGGACCCTGAAGAACGCTCTACCAAGACGACAGTAAAGATAAAAGATGGCGAGACCGTGGTTATCGGCGGCCTGATCCGCCATGATAAATCCGAGACTATAACCAAGCTGCCTGTTTTAGGGGATATCCCGGTATTCGGGATTTTCTTCAGGCATAAGGATAAAGACAAGGACAGGGAGAGAGAGCTGCTGGTTTTTATTACTCCCCATATTATCAAGGATGATCAGGGGAAATTGGGGCAGATGCAGAGGTTTACCCTGCCTATCCGCGAGCAAAGCCCGGTTAATCATGTTAACCGTGATTATTTGATTAACTCAAGTTTGAATAATTTCGATAAGAAACGTTAAGCATGGAAAGCAATAAATACCTAAGACTAGGCGAGCTCCTTATAAGGGAAGGCTTGATTACTCCCAGCCAGCTGGAAAAGGCGATCAGCGTGCAAAGGCAGGAGTCCGGCAGGCTTGGCGAGATCCTTATAAAGCTTGGCATGGTAAGCGAAGACCAGATTGTTTCCGTCCTGGGCAAACAACTGAACGTCCCGTATTTTACCCTCGGAACTGGCATGCTTAAACCGGTTGCCGGCCAGGGCCTGGAACATCTTATCCTTCAGGAGTTCGCTTTCAAGAATTTTGTCCTGCCTTTGTCGCGCACCCTTAGGTCCTTGACGGTAGCGATGTTCGATCCCCTGGATTTTATCCTCATCGATAACCTGAAGAAACTTACCGGATGCGAGATCAATCCGGTAATCGCCACGCGCGCGGACATCAAGAAGGCGATCGAGGAGTTTTACGGGAAATCCGCCATGCTTCGCGACGCGGTCGAATCCAGCTATAATATAAACGCAACCGCGGCCGAAACCAGTGATGAATTGGGCCAGGAGTTGAGCCTGGATAAGCTTATCGCCCGCGCGGAAGAGGCCCCGGTTGTCAAGATAGTGGATTTGATTATCCGCCAGGCGATCGAAGAAGGGGCTTCGGATATCCACATAGAACCTTTTAAAGACAGGACTTCTTTGAGGTACAGGATCGACGGAAGGCTTTGCGAGATTCCCCCTCCGGCAAAACACCTGCACCTGCCGATAGTTTCCCGCGTAAAGATCCTGGCGAAAATGGATATAGCGGAAAAACGCCTCCCGCAGGACGGGGCGATCCTGGTGCGTATAAACGAACGCCCCATAGATATCCGTGTTTCGGTGATCCCGACCATTTACGGCGAGAAGGCGGTCATGAGGATTCTTGACCGGGGGAATAGGGCGGTAGACCTGAATTCCGCCGGGTTTGATTCCAAACAACTGGAGGATGTGCGCAAGGCGATTAACCAGCCCTACGGGCTTGTTTTTATTACCGGGCCTACGGGAAGCGGTAAATCAACAACCCTTTACGCTATACTTAGCGAGATTAAGTACCCGTGGAAGAATATCGTAGAATAAAAAATGGACGGGATCAACCAGGTCCAGATCAAGCCTGAAGTCGGCCTTACGTTTGCCGCCTCTTTGCGCAGTTTTCTGCGCCAGGATCCAGATATAATGATGGTAGGGGAGGTCAGGGACCTTGAAACGGCCCAGATCTGCATACGTTCGGCGCTTACCGGGCATTTGGTTTTATCTACCTTGCACACTAATGACGCCCCGTCGGCCGCGAACCGCCTTATGGATATAGGTGTTGAGCCTTATATGCTGGCCCCTTCCTTGCTGCTGGTAGTTGCCCAAAGGCTTGTGCGTAAACTCTGTCCGGAATGCAAGGAGGCTTATGAACCTACTACCGAGCAATTGAAGGGCGCGAACGTAAAAGTGGATTTAATCTATCGGCATAAAGGATGTTCCAAATGCAATAATACGGGTTATAAGGGTAGGGTCAATATTTGTGAGGTCATGCCGTGTAGCCTGGAGATACAGGATTTAATCAACCAAAGGGCGCCATATCAGAAGATCAGGGAGGTTGCCCGGGCCGCCGGCATGCAGACCCTTTATGAGTCCGGGATCAAGAAAGTT
>CAZNGC010000080.1:0-5922 GCA_964572435.1 uncultured Planctomycetales bacterium
AAGCCGGCCTCTTTTGCGTATCAGGCGTATACCGTCGTCAAAAGAAAAAACTCCGGAAGCAATCAAAGCGGAATATTCCCCTAAACTCAAGCCGGCGGTAAAAGAAGGGTTAATCCCGGTCCTGCTTTTAAAAGCCTCGAATGCCGCGATGCTCATAGCGACAATCGCGGGCTGAGAGATCTCGGTCGCCTTAAGCGCTGCCTCCGGTCCGTTAAAACAAAGATCTTTGAGCCGAATACCCAGGAGGTCCTCGGCCTTATTAAAAACATCCGCGGACTCGGGAAATGATTCATAAAGATCCTTTCCCATCCCCATATACTGACTTCCCTGGCCGGCAAATAAAAAAGCGACTTTATCCATATTATATATTTATAACGCAGGCGCCCCAGACAAGGCCGCCCCCGAAACAATCCAAGAGCACGGTATCCCCTTTTTTTACCCTTCCTTCCTTGACCGCTTCAACCAGTCCGGTAACCGTGGAAGCGCTGGACATATTTCCGTACTTCTCTATATTAAGGTAAATTTTTTCTTCGGATATGCCAAGCCTTTTGGCCACTGCCATGATAATGCGGGAATTTGCCTGGTGCGGAACGATAAGATCGATATCTTTAAAAGTGAGCCCCGCCTGTTTCAACGCCGTCTCCGCCGCTTCGGTCATCGTCCTTACAGCGATCTTAAAAAGCTCATTACCCTGCATCTTGATATAATGCATGCGGTTCCTCACGCTCTCTTCGCTGGCTGGCAGCCTCGAGCCTCCGGCAGGTATGTTCAGCAGTTCGAGATTCGAACCGTCACAGCCCAGATATATGGAAACAATCCCTCCGGATTTAACCTCGGATAAGATGCAGGCGCCGGCACCGTCACCGAAAAGGACGCAGGTATTCCTGTCCTTCCAGTCGGTAAAAGCGGAAAGCTTTTCCGCCCCGACGATCAAAACGTTCCTGCAGGAACCGTTGACGACAAACTGATAACCCACTGAAAGCCCGTAAACAAAACCGGCGCAGGCGGCGGATATATCGAATGCCGCTGCCTTTTTCGCCCCTAAGGCATTCTGCACTATCGATGCCGTCGAAGGCATGGGCATATCCCCGGTGATCGTGGCGACAATGATCATGTCAAGATCTTCAGCGGAAAGTTTAGCGTCTCCAAGCGCATCTTTCGCCGCCTTGACCGCCATATCCGCGGTGGTTTCGGCGGATGAAGCAATCCTGCGTTCCTTTATCCCGGTGCGCGTAGTTATCCATTCATCGGATGTCTCGACCATCTTCTCAAGGTCGGCATTGGTCAAAACCTTCGCGGGAATGTACTCGCCTAAACCGATAATCCCTACTTTTTTCAACGACTTTTCCATATTTATTTCAGCGGATTGCCGGGCTCATCCGCCCGTCGGATTGGCAGGTTAAGCCTTAATCGCCTCAAGGATCTTGGCGTTGACCTGGCGCTCGATCTCTTCCTTGGCCACCCTAATCGCGTTCTTTATCGCCCTCTTGCTTGAGCGCCCATGGCCGATTATCACCACGCCATTGACCCCCAATAAGAGCGCGCCGCCGTATTCGGCGTAATCGATTTGTTTCTTGAAACGCTTGAGGCCGTGCATCAGGAAGATGAGGCCGATCTTTCCCCATATGCTGCTTAAGAGATGACGTTTCAGGAATTTCTGCATCGCTTCGGCGGCGCTTTCGGAAACCTTCAAAGCCACATTACCCACGAAACCGTCGCAGATAATAATATCGCATTTACCGGTAAAAAGATCCTTGCCCTCAACGTTACCGATAAAGTTTACCTTGCTTTTCTCCAGGAGTTCGTAAGCCTCGCGGATAAACTCCGTGCCTTTCTTTTCCTCTTCCCCTATATTCAAAAGTCCTACGCTGGGATTTGGCTTATTCAGGATATTCTTGCAGTAAGCATCCGCCATAATCCCATACTGCAGCAACTGGCTGGGTTTGGGATCGATATTGGCGCCGACATCAATAATCAGGGAATTGTCTTTCAGATTGGGAGTAACCAGCCCGATGCCCGGACGTTCGATACCCGGCAAAAGCCCTAAGCCGAGAGTCCCGGCGCAAACCACGGCCCCGGTGTTGCCCGCGCTGAAAAACGCGTCCGCCTTACCCTCTTTTACCAGGTTGATTCCGACAACGATAGAAGAATCCCTTTTTCTCCTGATGCTGACAGCTGGGGATTCGCACATCCCCACCACCTCCGAGGCATGCTGGATACTGATCCCGTCTCCGGTATACCTGTATTTCTTCAAAAGAGATTCTATTTTAGGCTGATCGCCCACAAGGATTACCTGCACATTGTATTCCTTGACCGCCAGAATGCTGCCTTCAACAACCACATCCGGCGCATGATCACCGCCCATCGCGTCAACCACTATCTTCATGATATTCTCTCCACGAATTACCCGTCCTCCTTTTCCATCAACCCGCAGGATTTAATAAACCAATCCATACAACGCTTACCCGCCCCACGCATCTAGCCGCCTATGCGCCTATCCCGCCTCGTAAACTCGGCGGGATTGCGCTGGATCAACCCTCTTCTGCCTATCCCGCCTCGTAAACTCGGCGGGATTGCGCTGGATCAACCCTCTAAGGTGCTTACTTTTTTTTCTTCTTCTCTTTGATCTTGATCTCAACGACCTGCCGGCCGTCATAATAACCGCAAATCTTGCAAACGCAATGCGCCAACTTCAACTGTTTACACTGCGGGCAAGGAACCAGGTTAGTCTTTTTGATCTTCCAATGAGTACGGCGCTTTCTGCCGCGCTGAGCTGAATGCCTTCTTTTAGGTAGAGCCACAGTTACATCCTCCTTCGTTTTTGTTTTTACCGCATTTTGAGCAAAGCCCCTTGCAATCCGCGCTGCACAGGGGTTTTACAGGATAATCCAGCATAAACTCTTCCCTTATATCGGGATCCAGGTCGATAAAGGAAATACCGCCGTCGATCGGGAAATTCAACTGCGTATCCTTGCACGCTTCCCAATCAAACACTTCAAGGCAGCGTGAACAGGCCGCGCTAAGCACGGCGCGCATATGCAGTTTGACGCTTAAAACGTTTATCCCCCGGCTGACCTCGGCGCTCACCTTCAGGTCCGAACGGAATTTTATCAGCTCGGTCTCCAGGTCAAGCTTCGCCGGTTTTATCTCTTCTTCTAAAAAAATCCCCTCTATGGGGATCTGATTGATAAAAATTCTCACGTCGTAGCCTCTAAACCGCCCGCTTTACGGGCAGGCAAAAAACGGCGGAGGTCACCTTTTTCCGCGCAGTTTCTTGCGTAGCTGCCCGGCCACGAAATCCGGCACAAGATCGGAAATATCCGCGCCTAAGCCGGCAGCCTCTTTGATCAATCTTGCCGTCAGGTAACTGTAAGATTCATGCGGCATGAGGAATATCGTCTCGATATCCCCGGCCAGCTTGCGGTTGGTCAGGGCCATCTGGAACTCGTATTCAAAATCAGAGAGCATGCGTACGCCGCGTACCAGCACCTTTGCCTTCATCAGGCGGGCAAAATCCACGACCAGGCCGTCAAAATGCATTATTCTTACGCCTCTCATGCCTACGGTAGCCTTTTCAAGCATTTTCACCCTTTCATTTATGGTGAAAAGCGGCTTTTTTTGCGGATTGTGAGCCACCGCCACGATCACGTCATGAAAAATCTCGTGGGCCCGGCGAATCAAATCAATATGCCCGTTAGTTACCGGGTCGAATGTTCCCGGGTAAATCGCCAGTTGGCGCATATTCACTCTTTCTTCCTGAAAATAGAAAGCCAGGTATCTCCATACTTGGCTTCTTTTATCAAGCTGAATTTTGGGCTGGATTCGGACAGCAGTTCTGATTTGGGATGCTGCGCGACAATCAAACCATTGCGGGCTAATATATCACAACCCTCCAGGGTATGCAAGATTTTTTTTGCCAGCCCTTTATGGTATGGGGGGTCGAAAAACACTATATCGAAGCTTTTTCCATCCTGGAACATCAGCTTCAGCGCCTTTTCCGCATCAAGGTAATAAAGATTGCATGCTGGATGGTTAAGCAGGCCTATATTCTTCTTTATCGCCTCCACGGATTCGCGGTTGGATTCAACCATGGTCAATTCCCCGGCTCCGCGGGAAAGCGCCTCAAACCCCACTGCCCCCGAACCGGCGTAAAGCTCAAGAAACGACAAGCCCTCTATATCCCCAAGTATATCGAACAAGGCCTTACGCACCTTATCCTGCGTAGGGCGTATGCCCAAAGGCATAAATAACTTGCGGTTACGGTATTTTCCTGTAGTTATGCGCATAAATCAACCTATAAGCATCAATCTTTCGTATTCCGGGAACCTTTGGATAAGCTTTTCTTTAAGCAGGCTGTGCTGGCGCTCTTGCAGGCGCCTGTCCAAACTTACCAATCTTAGCGCTTCCTCTCGGGCAGCTTTAAGCAGCTGCATTTGAGTAAGCGGGTTGGCTATCCTCAACTCCGCCAGTCCATGCTGCCTATTCCCGAAGAATTCACCCGGCCCGCGTATCTTCAGGTCCTCCTCTGCTATGCGGAAACCATTATTGTAGGAAACCATCGCCTTCAGCCTCGCCTGTGCCTCGCCACCTCGGCTGTCGGAAATAAGCGCGCAGAATGACTGCGCCTTGCCCCTGCCTATCCTGCCGCGCAACTGATGCAGCTGGCTTAAACCAAAACGCTCGGCATGAACGATAATCATACACGTTGCGTCGGGAATGTCAATGCCCACCTCCAGGATAGTAGTAGCCACAAGCACATCCAACTCCTTATTCCTGAACTTAAGCATAACCTCTTCCTGCTCTTTGGCCTTGAGCCTTCCGTGCACCAGCCCCCGCCTGAAACCCCTGAAATCCCCCTCCTTGAGTTCCGCGAACATCTTTTTCGCCCCGGAGATATCCAAAGCGTAAGATTCATCGATTACCGGATAGACGACAAATGCCTGCCGGGACCGCCTAAGTTCCTCCCTGGCCGCGGCAAAAGCCTTTGATTCTTCTTTATGGCTGAAAAGCGCGGTCCTCACCGGCAGTCTGCCGGCAGGAAGTTCATCGATCACCGAGATATCCAGGTCTCCGTAAAGGGTGATCGCCAGGGTCCGCGGGATAGGGGTAGCGGTCATGATCAGCACATCTGGGCTATCCCCTTTTGCCGGAAGCAGCGCTCTCTGCCCCACTCCGAACTTATGCTGTTCATCGATCACGATAAAACTAAGCTTTTTAAAAATAACCTCCTTCTCAAGCAGGGAATGCGTGCCGATAACCAAATCTACCTCGCCTCTTTCGATTTCCCTGTAAATCTTCTCCTTGCCTTTTTCCTGGCCGGTCAACAGGCGCACGCGTACTTTACGCCCGCCAAACTCCAAGCCGGAAAGCTGGGCAGTTACCTTTTCGAAATGCTGCCGGCTAAGTATCTCTGTCGGCGCCATGAAAGCCGCCTGGAACCCGCTCTGGACGGCAACCAGGCAGGCAAAAGTGGCTACTACCGTCTTGCCTGAACCGACATCACCCTGCAAGAGCCTCTGCATAGGCTGACTGCCGGACATATCCGCCTTTATTTCCCTGACCACCCGCTGCTGGCCGTCGGTAAGCTTAAAAGGCAGGCGCGCGATAAAATCACCGGATAAATTTCCTTCAACGTTATGGCTTATGCCCCGTTTTTCACTGCGTTTCAGTTTCCTCAAGGCCAGCGGCAGCTGAAAAATAAAGAACTCTTCGAAGCTAAGCCGGGCAAGCGCCCGGGCCCGGGTATCCGCATCCTCGGGAAAATGTATATTCAAAAGGCTCTTTGCCAGATTAAGCAGGTTATTGCGGCTGCGCAGGTCAAACGGAAGATGATCGTTGATTTTCGGCAAGAACTGATCAAGCGCGCTCTTGATTAATTTGCGCATTGAGCGCTGCGAAAACCCTTTGATTAAAGCATAGACC
>CAZNGC010000081.1:0-5791 GCA_964572435.1 uncultured Planctomycetales bacterium
CAACCGTCGCCACCCAGACTGAAATATATGATTATTTGAGGCTTTTGTTCGCCAAGATCGGCAAAGTGTATTGTTATAAATGCGGGCGGCTTATCCGCAGCCAGAGCGCCCAGGAGATAGTGGAATCGGTGATGAATTTGTATCAGGGCAGGGATATCCAGATACTTGCCGGCCTGATCCAGGGGAAAAAGGGGGAGTATAGGGACATATTCTTGCAGATCCAGAAATCCGGGTTTGCCCGCGCCAGGGTCGACGGAAAGATCTATGAATTGTCCGAAAAGATAAAGTTGGACAAATATAAATTACACAATATCGAAGTGGTAGTTGACCGGCTGCGCGTTAATCCACAGGTCGGAAAGAGGCACACGGATTCTATCGAGACCGCGCTTAGTGTCGGCAAGGGTTCGGTGGTCATCTCCGGAGGCGGAGCGGATAATGAGTCGGTCTTCAGCGAGAAATACGCCTGCGCTAATTGCGGGATCAGCTATCCGGAGATTAACCCCCGTAACTTTTCTTTTAATTCCCCGTATGGGGCCTGCCCGGAATGCAACGGCCTGGGAAATAAGTTGGAATTCGATGTGGATTTGATTATTCCCGACAAGGACAAGAGTATCGAGGCCGGGGCCATCGAGCCATGGAGGCATGGCGGCAGGGGGTATATTTTGTATTACCGCTGGCTTATCCGCCAGTTGAGCCGTTGCCTGGGGTTCTCCCTGGAGGCTCCTTTCAGGAAACTGCCGAGATCCGTTCAGAAAGCGATACTTTACGGCAGCGATGCGGTAGTCGGCAATAAGCCTTTTGAAGGGGTTATCCCTAACCTGGAGAGGTTGTTTCGGGAAAGCGACAGCGACTACCTGAAAGAGGGAATCAGCAAATATATGTCCAGCCTTGATTGCCCGGCCTGTAAAGGCGCCAGATTAAAGCCGGAAAGCCTGTCGGTGAAAATAAACCAGAAGAATATCTGGGATATTGCCCGTATGTCTGTAAAGGAGGCAATCGGGTTCTTTTCAGGCCTTGAGCTGACCGAGGACGAAAGATTGATTGGCCGCCAGGCCCTGAAAGAGATCGCGCGTAAACTAAGATTTTGCGCGGATGTCGGACTGGATTATCTTACCCTTGAGCGCAAGAGTTCCACATTGTCCGGCGGAGAGGCGCAGAGGATACACCTGGCTACCCAGGTGGGCTCAGGGCTGGTAGGGGTTCTTTATGTTCTGGATGAACCGAGTATCGGCTTGCACCAGCGCGATAATCAGAAACTGCTTGAAACTTTGAAGACATTGCGCGACCTCGGCAATACCCTGGTGGTTGTAGAACATGACGAGTCGACGATCTTGAGCGCCGATCATATCGTGGATCTCGGGCCGGGGGCAGGCAGGCATGGCGGGAAGGTAATTTTTTCCGGCACAAAAGACGATCTTGTGAAATCCCCTGATTCACTTACCGCCAAATATATACGCGGCGAGCTTAAGGTTCCCTTGCCGCAGAAAAGGCGAGCCTGGAAGGATAAGAAATTTATCGAGATTAAGGGCGTTACGGAGCATAACCTGAAGAATATCGACCTGCGTTTTCCCTTGGGGACGCTGATCTGCGTGACTGGCGTGTCGGGTTCGGGCAAATCCACTTTGGTTTCCGACGTGTTTTATCCGGCCTTGGCGCAGAAAATTTATAAATCGAAAGAAAGGCCTGGGGCTTTTAAGTCCATAAGCGGAACCGGAGAAATCGACCAGGTAATCGTGGTTGACCAGCAGCCGATCGGCAGGACCCCGCGCTCAAACCCCGCTACTTATACCGGGGTATTTTCGCAGATAAGGGATTTGTTCTCTATGCTTCCGGAGGCGCGGGAAAGGGGATATAAGCCCGGCAGGTTTTCTTTTAACGTGAAGGGCGGCCGATGCGAAGCATGTACGGGAGACGGGATAAAGAAGATCGAGATGCACTTTCTGCCGCCTGTTTATGTGAAATGCGACTTATGCAAGGGCATGAGGTTCAATAACGCCACCCTGGAGGTAAAATACAAGGGTAAATCAATTGCCGATGTCCTGGAGATGACGGTGGAAGAGTCCCTGGGGCTTTTCGGAAATATCCCCAGGATAAAGAATATTCTGGGATATCTGAATGACGTCGGGCTTGGGTATATACAGCTTGGGCAGAGCGCGACGACACTTTCCGGAGGGGAGGCGCAGAGGATCAAGCTTTCTTCGGAATTGTGCAAACGTTCGACCGGAAGGACTCTTTATCTCCTGGATGAGCCGACTACCGGTTTGCATTTTGCCGATGTGGCCAGGCTGATATCGGTGTTGCAGAGGCTGGTTGAACGCAATAATACGGTTGTAGTCGTGGAGCATAACCTGGAAGTGATTAAATGCGCTGATTACATTATCGACTTAGGGCCTGAAGGCGGGGATAAGGGGGGCAGGGTGTTAGCCGCTTGCAGCCCTGAAGAGCTGATTAAGGAAAACGGTTCTTTTACCGGGAAGTTTCTTAAGGAGGTCTTGAAGAAGGGATGAGAAAACGGCTTGTTTGTGCCATGATCATGGTTTTTTTGCCGGCCCAACTCTGCCTTGCCCAGGAAAGCCCTAAAGAGGCGGAACTTCTTTTTATGGCGAAGAAGGCTTATGAGGACGGTTTTTATGAAGTCTCTACAGGCATGCTTGAGAGGTTTTGTAAAGAATTTCCCGGCTCTGCCAGGGAGAGCGAGGCGCGCCTCATAATGGGCCAGAACTATTTTCATCAGGGCCGTTATCCCGAAGCATTGAAAATACTGGATGCGTTGCTGACAGATCCCAAGGCGTCGAAATTTAAGGACGCGGTCTATTTCTGGATAGCGGAGGTGTATTTTAAAAGTGACGATTTCGACAAGGCCGCGGGTTTCTACCATAAACTAATCGGCGATTTCCCCCGTTCTTCTTATGTGCCGGCGGCGTATTATTCCTTGGGATGGGCATATTCTCAAATGGGCCGTTATAGCGAGGCATTGACAAGTTTGAGAAGCTTGCTGGAGAGTTTTCCCAGCGAACCTCAGAGCAAGGACGCCGCTTTCAAGCTGATGGAATGCCTGTATAATCTTAAAGAGTACTCCGAACTGAAGAAAAAGATCCAATCCGTACTCAAGCTCTACGCGGATGACCTGTTGCGCCTGCCCTACCTTTATTTCTATCTTGCCGAATCGGAGTATTACCTTGACGAATTTGAGGAAGCTGCTAAGAATTATTATAAGGCGGCACAGTCATTTAAAGATGAAAAGGCGCGCGTCCTTGCCAATCTCGGGCTTGGCTGGTCTTATCTCAAGATCAAGAAATTCGGGGAAGCGGAAGAGGTCTTTGCCGGAATCAAACAGGAAACCCTTGATAAGAAGAGCCTGGATATATTCCTGCTGGGGCAGGCGGTATTGATGTCGCAGTCGAACATGGTCTATGAAGCGAAGAAATTTTACCGGCAGATCCTTGATACAAGTTCCGAGCCGTTGATAAGACTTCAGGCTTACATAGGGGAAGCCGACGCCTTCTATAATCTGGCGGAATACGCGCAGGCGGCCAGGGTCTCTGAAGAAGGGCTAAATAAGGCATCGGGGCTGTCCGTTCAGTATCAAGGCGCCTGCGAGCTTATTGATAAATTGCGCTATAGCCTAGGGTTGGCTTATATAAAGAAGGGGGATCGCGCGAAGGGTATAGCCGTATTTACGGAGTTGGCGGATAAGAGTATCGACCCGGCGGTAAAATCCGGGGCGCTTTGCCAGATAGGGGATGTTTACCAGGATTCCGGGGATTACCCGGGGGCTGATGCGGCATATGCCAGAGTTTTAAAAGATTTTCCGGGTTCTGCTTACGCGGACTATGCGCTTTATCAAAGAGGGATGGTGCAGTTAAAAACAGCGGATTACAAGTCAGCCGAAGATTCTTTTAAACTTCTTTCGAAAGATTATCCCGGTTCGAGGTTTCGGGAGGAGGCGGTTTTCTCCGTGGGGATGGCTAATTTTGATAAACAGGATTATGCCGCCAGCATGGACGCCTTGGTTAAATTCCAGGGTGAATTCAAGGATAGCCATCTTGCCCCGCAGGCGGTTTTCATGCTCGGCCTGGCCTGGGCCGGCCTGGGGAAGTTTGATGAAGCGATAGACATCTTCAAGAAGATCCCAAGAAACTACCCCCAGGAAACGGAATTGCTTCAGAGGTCCGAATATGAAATAGCCGATTGTTATTATAAACTAGGCCAGGAAAAAGAGGCATTGAAACGGTTTAAGTCATTACGTACAAAATACCCTGATTCCAAGTTTACCCCGGAGATCATATGGTGGCTGGGCCGGTATTATTACCGGCAGAATGATCTGAGCCTGGCTTCCAGGTATCTTAGCTCACTATCCAGGGATTTTCCCGGGCACCCCCTTGCCGCGGACGCGTTATACGTTTTAGGTTTGGTTTACAGGGATGAAAATAACCTCGGGCAGGCGCTGGAAAGTTTTAAATCTTCGCTCAAGATGGCCGGCAGCGTTTTCAAGAAAGAGGCGGCTTTGGCGATAGCGGACATTCATTTCCAGCAGGAAATGACCGAGGATGCCCTTGCCGGGTATAAATCTGTTTACAAAGAATATCCTGAACTTGCCCCGCTGGTCCTGCCGAGGATGGCTAAATGTTATTACCGGATGCTTGATTATAGCCAGGCAAAGGTTTTTCTCCAGAAGGCCATAGACTTGGCTGGGAGCAAGGATACCGGGGATATACAGTTCAGCCTGGCGGAGGTCTATGAGGCTGCCAACGAGCCGGACAAGGCTTGCGGGATTTACCTGAAAATAGCGGATACTTATAAAGATGACCGTAAGCTGGTTAACCGTTCGCTCCTGCGCTGCGCTAAGATTTACGAAGACAGGGATGATTTCAGGGCCGCCCTGGAGGTTTATAGCAGGGTTGTCCAGGATGGCAGCGAGGAGTCGGGGTTTGCCGGGGAGCGCGCTGGGTGGATCAGGGCAAATATCAAATAATAGTTGACTTATCAGCGTTTGTTTATAAAATACATTTATAGCCTACCAGCCGGTAGAAAGGAAGGAGACGGGGATGATTATCGAAATAGGTATAGTAGCGGGCGAGATATGGCATTACCTGGATCAGCATGGAGAGGTTAACTTTACTGATTTGGTTAAAGGTATAGATCGCGCTCCGGATAATGTTTTGATGAGTTTGGGGTGGCTTGCCCGCGAGGGGCATGTAATCCTGGTGAAGACCGATAATGATTACCGGATATCTCTAAGGAAAGATGCCTAGAGATAATAAAAAAGGGGCAATCCTTTTTGTGGTCTTAGGGACGATTATAGTAGTTGCTACCCTAAGCACGGTCATATTGAGGATCATGCTTACTCAAACCCGCCTGACTCACCACCAGGTGAGCCGGATCCAGGCGCAGTATGCCGCGAAAGCCGGGGTTACTTATGCCTTGGAAATGCTGCGTATCAATGACCCGGATTGGCCAAATTCTGGGGAATACACCAGAATTATGCGCAGAAGCGGTTCAGTATCCCCTGATATCAATGAGCCTGACTTGCCTGCTTTGATAGACAGGGTGGAGATTACTGTTTATTACCCGGGGACCGGCCCGTCAAATACCCGCAAAGTAAGCGCCAAAGCAGTATACACCTACAATCCATAGTTACAACTCTTGTCTAAAGCAAACCGCGTAAGTCCATTATAATCTAAGTAAGTTTATTATGATTTGTTCTCTCCAGAGAATTATTTTGGTTAGCTGGATAAAGCAAATATCTTCTGTTTCTCCTCGCTGGTATGTTAATCTAAGTAAGTCCGAG
>CAZNGC010000082.1:0-5669 GCA_964572435.1 uncultured Planctomycetales bacterium
AAGGCCGCCGATCAAGGCCCCCAGCAAGCCCTCAACGCCGGAACCGGCTGTCTGATAACCGATGACCATCCCGCTTAAAACGAATAAAACCCGCACCAATAATAAATTCATTATTTTCCCTCCTTGCTGGCAGGAATGGATTGAAGATTACGATGCCCGCCCTGCTGTTTTATAGATGAAGACAAAAGTACATCCAAGGCCTCTTTCAAAGTGGAAACCGGGATGATCTCCATGCCGGTTTTATCGAACTTCAGGTTCTTACAGTTGTTTTTAGGCAATACGCAATGCTTAAAACCGAGTTTCTCCGCCTCATTTACGCGCGTAAGCACCTGCGAGATGCTCCGGATCTCTCCCGAGAGGCCCACCTCGCCCAGGACTACGGTCTGCGGCAGGATCAGCTGCTCGCGGAAACTGGAGGCGACTACCGCACATACTGCCAGGTCTGCCGCCGGGTCCTCTATCTTTATGCCACCGGCGACATTCACGAATACATCTTCGGCCTCCAGGGCCAGGCCCATACGCTTTTCCAGCACAGCCACCAGAAGTGAAAGCCGGTTAAAATCAAAACCCTGCGCCCGGCGGCTGGCGTAACCAAAGCTGCTCCTGGAGACCAGCGACTGGATCTCTACCAGAAGCGGGCGAGTACCTTCCAGTATTGAAGTTACCACTGACCCAGAGACGTTATCCGGCTTCTCGGAAAGAAAAATCTCCGAAGGATTCTTTACCTCCGTCAAGCCGGCCGGGCCCATCTCGAATACCCCAATCTCATTGGTCGAGCCGAACCTGTTCTTTACCGCCCTCAATATGCGGTAAACCGCGAAACGGTCCCCCTCGAAATAAAGCACGGTGTCCACGATATGTTCCAGGAGGCGCGGACCGGCCAACGTCCCTTCTTTGGTCACGTGTCCGATAATGAAAATGGATGTGCCCGTGGTCTTGGCCAACTGCGTAAGCATCCCCGCGCACTCCCTGACCTGGCTGACACTTCCGGCGGAAGAACTAAGCGCCGGATCAAAGATAACCTGGATGGAATCGATCACCGCCACCTGGGGCTTGAATTTCTTCATATACTCGACGATCAGGGAAAGGTCGGTCTGGTTAACAATATATAAATTATCCGACCCGCCCTCACCCAGGCGCCTGGCACGCAATTTAGTCTGGGTTACCGACTCCTCACCGCTGACATAAAGGACACTGACGCCCTGTTTGGTCAGATGGTTGGAAACCTGCATGGAAATCGTGGATTTTCCTACCCCGGGGTCTCCGCCGATTAAAACCACCGACCCCTTTACAATTCCTCCGCCAAGAACCCTGTCCAGCTCGCGGATATTCGTCTTCAGCCTCTCTTCATCTCCTGCGACAACGTCTTTTAAAAGAACCGGACCGTCTTTATACAAAGAGGCCCTCTCCCTGGAAGAATTTGAGGGCGCATCGTATTCTTCTTCGCTGAAAGAATTCCAGCTGTTGCAATCCGGGCATTTCCCCAGCCACTTGGGAGATTGATACCCGCAGTTGGAACAGCTGAATATGGTCTTGGCCTTCATTATTTCTTTTCTTTGGTTTTGAAAAACAGTTTCCAGGGATTCTTGCGCACGTCGGTAACCAGGGCCTCTAATTCATTATATATCTGGTCGTCGTAAATGAGCTTGCCGAGAGTGCCTTCCTTGTTCCTGATGCTGATAAGCCCGTCGTTCAAATTGCGCATGATGCTCTCGGCATTGTTGAATATCTGATGTATGGGCATCGGGTCGATCCCGGTCACGCAGTCGCCGTGTTTGAGAAGACGGGAATAATCCGTACCCGGCATTATCTCGACGTATTTCTCCCCCAGTAAACCCAGGGTATTCACCCATACCGAGGAGTCCGCCGGTATCTTGATGATATTTCTCACCCAGATATCCAGGTTTACGTTCGTGCGTTTATCCTCCGGCACATATTCCAATCCCACCTTCTTCACCTCGCCCACGTCCACCCCGGCAAAACGCACGGGGGCGCCGACTTTTATCCCGTTGACGAAATTGAAATTCACGTTGATGCGATAACCCGAACTCCACGTCTTAAAACCCCCGATCGACAAGATAAAAACGACCAGGATGACCAACCCTATGAAGACAAATACGCCTACTCTCAATTCAGTCTTGGTTTTACCGAATATCATCTCTTCCTCCGCTTATTTGAAGTTATCGACCGCCTCGGTTATCGGACCCCTGGCAATGCCGTTAATGAACTGGTGTACCACCGGGTCCCTGGACTCCCTGATTTCCTTAGGCGAACCCTCGGCAACTATTTTCCCTTTATACATCATCGCGATCTTATCGGCGATGTGATAGGCGCTCTTCATATCGTGAGTAACGACAATAGAGGTTACCTTCAACCGGTCGTGCAGGGAACGGATAAGCCCGTTGATGCTGTCGGCGGCGATCGGGTCGATCCCGGTGGTCGGTTCGTCGTAAAGGATTACCTCCGGCCGGATACAGATCGCCCGGGCAAGGGCGACACGCTTCTTCATGCCGCCGCTTAATTCCGAAGGCATAAGGTTGCCGATCCCGCCGAGGCCGACCAGGCCCAAAGACTCCTCGACCCTCTGCTCCAATTCTTTCTGCCCCACATGGGTATGTTCGATAAGGCTGAAACCTACATTCTCGAATACGTTCATCGAATCAAACAACGCCCCTCCCTGGAAGACCATACTGATCTTCGAACGCAAGGCGCTCAAATCTGTCTCATTCAAGGCCGCCACCTCTTTATTATCCACCAGGACCTTGCCCTTGTCCGGCTTGAGCAAGCCGACAATGTGCTTGAGCAAAACCGACTTCCCGCAGCCGCTGCGGCCGATGATCACGCAGGTCTGGCCTTTCTCGATATTCAAGCTCAAACCGTTGAGCACGACAGAATTGTTGAATTTCTTGTATAAGCTATGTATCTGGATCATTTTAAGGAAAAATAAAGTAAAATAAAGCGGTGAAGACGCAATCAGCCGCGATAATCATGATAAAAGTATAAACCACCGAACGCGTAGTCGCCCTGCCCACTCCCGCCGCCCCGCCTTCGACATTGAATCCCTCATGGCAGCTGATCAGGGCGATGAGCATCCCGAAAATCCAGGACTTGAACAAACCGGTGAAGAGGTCTTTATAAAGCAGCGAGGTAAAGGTAACGTGCATATACATGCTGCCGGTGATCCCGAGCTTTACCGTACAGATAAGGAAGCTCCCGAGGATCCCGATAATATTGGCATACAATGTCAGGATGGGCATCATTACGCTCAAGGCCACAAAGCGCGGGACTACCAGGTATTTCACGGGGTTAGCCGCCAGCGTCTCAAGCGCGTCGATCTGTTCGGTAACCTGCATCGAACCGAGCTCCGCGGTATTGGAAGCGCCGACGCGTCCGGCGACGATAAGAGCGGTGATCACCGGGCCGAGTTCGCGCACGATGGAAAGGGCGACCAGGCTGGCGATATAGAGTTCCGAACCGATGCGCTGCATGAAATACGCAGTCTGCAGGGCGAAGATAAAACCGATGAACAGGGCGACCAGCGAGACGATCGGGAAACTGTCGTAGCCGGCCTTCTTCGCCTGCTCGATTATCCTGCCGGTCTTATACGGCGGCTTGAAAGTAAGATACACCGTCTGCGCCGCCAGGTTCGCCAGGCCGCCGCAGAAGTACATCAGCGAAAGCACCTTGCGGCCTAAGTCCATGAAGAATAAAGTAAGCATTATTCGAAAATCAGCTCTTCGTTCTTGCGGGTTACCTTGATCGAAGAACCCTCCTTGTATTTTTTGGAGATGATCTCCTGGGCCAGGGAATCCTCCAGGTACCTCTGGATCGTCCTCTTTAAGGGACGGGCGCCGAATACCGGATCAAACCCTTTCTCGATCAGGAAATCCTTTGCCTCTCTGCTGACCTCCAGCGTTATCTTGTGATCCTTAAGCCTTTCCGCCACGCAGCCGATCTCTATATCGATGATCCGGGAAAGGTCTTCCCTGACCAGCTGGCGGAATACGATGATATCGTCGATACGGTTAAGGAACTCCGGCTTGAAAGAATGTTTCACCGCCTCCAGAAGCTTCTCTTTCATATCCTGGTAAGTAACCTCTTCCTTCTGCGTCTTAAAACCCAGGGAGCCGGTCTTGCGGATCAGGTCGGCCCCCACGTTAGAAGTCATAATAATGATAGTGTTCTTGAAATCCACCTTGCGGCCGAAACTGTCCGTAAGCCTGCCCTCTTCGAAAACCTGCAGGAGAAGGTTGAATACGTCCGGATGGGCCTTTTCGATTTCATCCAGGAGAATGACCGCGTACGGCCTGCGCCGCACTCGCTCGGTCAGCTGGCCTCCCTCCTCATAACCCACATAACCCGGAGGGGCGCCGATAAGCCTGGAGACATTGAACTTTTCCATATACTCGGACATATCCAGTTGTAAAAGCGCGTCCTCGTCCCCGAACATGAATTCCGCCAGGGCCCGGGCAAGCAAAGTCTTTCCTACTCCGGTAGGCCCAAGGAAAACGAACGAGCCGATCGGCCTGCGGGGATCCTTGATCCCGGCGCGCGAACGCCTCACCGCGTGGGCGATCGCCTCGATCGCCTCGTTCTGCCCGACCACGCGCTTATGCAGATCTTCTTCTATCTTAAGCAGCTTCTCGCTTTCTTTTTCCTCCAGCCTGAAAGTGGGTATCCCCGTCCATTGCGCCACGATCTTGGCAATATCCTCGGCGCCTACCTCCGGGCGCATCTTGTCTTTTGCCTGGCTCCATTCCTTGTTCAGTTTCTCCAGCTCCTGGCGGGCGATACGCTCCTGGTCCCTTAAAGAAGCCGCCTTCTCGAAATCCTGGCTCTTGATGAAAGATTCTTTTTCTTTCCTCAAGGACTCGACATTGCCCTCCAGCTTCTTGATCTCCGGCGGAACGATCAAAACATTCAGGCGGGCGTGAGAACCCGCTTCGTCGATCAAATCGATCGCCTTGTCCGGCATGAACCTGCCGGATATATAACGGTCGCTCAACCTGGCTGCCGCCTCCAGCGATTCGTCGGTGAAAGAAACGCGGTGGTGCGCCTCGTATTTATCGCGCAGGCCTTTTAATATCTCCACGGTCTGCTCAACGCTCGGAGGCTCAACCATGATCGTCTGGAACCTGCGCTCCAGGGCGGCGTCTTTTTCGATATATTTACGGTACTCATCAAGCGTGGTGGCGCCGATACATTGCATCTCGCCCCTGGAAAGCGCCGGCTTCATGATATTAGAAGCGTCGATCGCCCCTTCAGCCGCTCCCGCCCCGACCAGGGTATGCAGTTCGTCGATAAAAATGATCACGTCCTGCGAACGTTTGATCTCCTCCATGATCGCCTTGATCCTCTCCTCGAACTGGCCGCGGTATTTTGTGCCGGCGACCATCAGGGCCAAATCCAGGACTACGATGCGCTTGCCTCTCAAGACCTCCGGGATATTGCCGTGGATGATCAGCTGGGCCAGGCCTTCAACGATAGCGGTCTTTCCCACGCCCGCCTCGCCTAAGAGCACCGGATTGTTCTTGGGCGTGCGGCTTAAAATCTGCCCCACCCTTTCTATTACTTGTTTACGGTCGATAACCGGGTCAAGTTTGTTCTCGCGGGCAAGGGCTGTAAGGTCCCTGCCGAAGGCGTCCAGCGCCGGGGTCTTGGTCTTGGAC
>CAZNGC010000083.1:0-5631 GCA_964572435.1 uncultured Planctomycetales bacterium
CAAGAAATTCTTCAGCAAGGTATTCTCCCAGCTGGACAAGGCGGCAAAAAAGAATATCATCCATCCGGCAACGGCCGACCGCAAGAAATCACGCCTGACGCTGCGCCTGGGCAAATCCGCATAAACCCACAACTAATTTTTCCAACGCGAAGGCCGGCTTAAGCCGGCCTGTTTTTATCTCCACGTCGCAACCAAGGAGAAGTTTTAGTTTTCTCCTGGCCTCCAGGGTCCTTAACCCCTGTTTTTCCCAGCTATACCGCAACCCACCCAGTATACGTTCCGGCGCTTCCCCGTTCTTTAGAAGTTGATTCAATATGCGCAGCGCGGAATCTGCTTTCTTCAATTCGATCTGCCGGTTTAAAGCGAAGGCGTCAGAAGTAACCTCCTCCCGGAAACGCATAACCTTGGCATAACCAGAAGCGCCTTTGATGAAATCATCCCGGTAATCATAGTGTTCGAACATCAAGACCAGGACAAGCTGTTTGTGCGGTTTCAGAAAATATCCCAGCAGAAACGCGCGGCAGGCCTCATCCAGATGGTCAGAATCCTTGACCACGACCATCCTCTTGGCGCTCTTTAAGGGAACTGCCAGGAACCTCTCCTGCAGGTCCTTAAGGGAGATTTCCCTGGCATATAATGTATCGGAATTGAAATCCTGGAATTCCTGAGGAAGGGATTCCTGTTTTATTTTCTTGAGCTGTGTTTCTTTGGCCTGAATATCCTGGCCGATAAGTAAATAGACCATATTACCATTGTTCGACTGTGCGCTCGACAATCCGGCGGGCGAGGTCATCTACCGCATCGTTAACGGCGGAGGCTTCCGACTTATTCCCATTAGACGCGCTTGTGGTATTATACTGGGTAAAATAAGAATAGTTGCCGTTAAAATTATTTTCTTCCCAAAGCAGCTTTTTCTCCCGGTTATCCCAGAGGCTCAAGTTCACGTATATATTGACCCTGTACTCGGTGACATTCTCGCTGTCCGTAGTATAGCTCAAAGGATCCTTGCGGTATTCTACCAATTCCCCTTTAAGTACCAGGTCGGCCTGCCCGTCCTTGACCGGCTTCAGGTTCCCGTCGAAAAGATATTTATTGATTACCTTCTTGGTGATGTCTGTTTCCAGCATCGGACGGTAAATACGGTATTTATTGGCCGTGTATGACTCCTGGGTGACATCCACTTTGTTCAGGAAAGGAGTCACGTAGATAGTGCTGTACTTACCGTAAAGGTTGGAACGGGTAGTGTACCCGCACCCTCCGAGGAAGGCGGCCAGCGACAAGGCCGCAGCCAGCAAGCCGAAAAACGCGTTAGTCCTTCTTTTCATTTTTGTGCTCCATTATCTGCAGTTTTTCCGCGGCCTTTGCCGCCCACTGGCTATCCGAATAATTGTTGATCACATCCTCATAATAAATCCTGGCAGAATCGAACACCCTCTGTTTTTCGTAGAAAACGGCGATATCGTAACTGGCTTGCGCCTCTTTTTCCCTGATCTGGCCTATGTTCTTCTCTGCGTCCATAGACAAAACGGCATCCGGATGCTCTTTAACAAATTCCTCGAATTGCTTCTTCGCCTCCTGAGCGGCCCCCTGATCGTACTCGGGGCCTTTGGACAGACTCGAACGGCATAAAGCGATCTGGAATTTAGCCGCTGACGCCCATTCACTGTCCGGATAACGCGACACTACCTTGCCGAATTCTTCTTCCGCCTCATAGTAACGCTTCAGGCCTTTTAAAACCAGCCCTAACTTGTATTGGGCGCGCGGGGCAAGCGGACCGTAAGTGGAATTCTCCACCACCTTGCCGAATATCTCGATTGCCGGATTATCTACGGGTAGTTCTATACCGAAGGCCTTGCGCTTTTCTCCGGCCATAAACCTTTCGGCGATCTTGTATTCGCGCTCGTTGATTTCCTGGATACGTTCGCTAAAAGGGTATTTATCGATAACCAGCTGAAAGGCCTGGTAGGCTTCATAAGGCTTGCCCTGGGCGTCCTCTACCAAACCGAGGTAATACTGGCTCTCCGCAGCCTCGGCTGACTTGGGGTACGCCTTAATCAGCTTGCGGAACTCCCTTTTCGCCTCTTCATATTTATTCACCTCAAAAAAAGATTTGGCGTACGCGAATTGGTCCTTGGGATTATCCTTAGGCAGGTTCTTCGGGTTAACCCATTTGCCGCTTTTCGGGGTCCAGATCCAATAAGAATACGCCGGCTGGGCGGATAAGAGAAATAAAACTGTCAGGCTTAAGATTATACGTCGCATAATATTATAAGTTATCATAGCGGCGGCGGTTTGTCAAAGATAAAAGTAGGCATAAGGAACCTTGACCGCAAAGGAATTTATGCTTAAAAGCAGCGTCACCAATACGGAAGCTGCCGCGCTGAAAGGCCCTGCCAGTGGCGGGCAAAGGACGCCGGATAAAATCAGGCTGAACCCGCACAAAGTAATCAGTGTGGCCAGGGGCGCTACAAGAATATTAACGATCACGGTTACCGGAGAGACGATCCTGAAATTGTAAGCGATGATCCCGGCCGTCCCCAGCCAGGCGCAAAAAGAAACCAGGAACCCTTCCGCGGCAAACCTCAACACCGCCATCTTGCAATTATCCAGCCGCATGAAATGTTTCAACCTAGGGTAAAAAAAGGCGATTGCCGTTACGCTGGCAAAGGACAGCTGGAAACCTACGTCAAAGAGCTGGCGCGGGTTAATTACCAATATGAACAACGCCGCGCTTGCCAGGCAGCTATAGATATCCGCCTGCCTCCTTACAAGATAACCCAGGAGAAAGACCGTCCCCATAACTGTCGCCCGGATAACCGGGTTGCTCGCCCCGGTAACCAGACAATAAATAAGTAAACAGATTACCGCTAAAACAATCCTCGGCTTGCGGCGAATACGCATAACTTTAAACAAAAGGTTGGATATAAAAGCGACGATCCCCACGTTAAAACCGCTGACTACCAGTATGTGCACTGTCCCGGATTTTACCATATAATCGTTTACCAGCCCGGGGACAGCCGCTTTATCTCCCAGGACCATTGCCGAAAGTATTGCCGCCGGCAAAGGATCGGCATACCCTTTAATTATCCCCTGCATCCTCGAGCGCAAGGAATCGCAGAATACGGCCAGGCCGTTTCCTTTTTTGAAACCGTGCCGTTTAACCTGCAACGGGCTCTCCAGGCGCATCAACAAATGCACGCCTTGCCTGAAAAGATACGCCCGGTATGAACGCCCGGCGGCAGAGAAAGACTGCGGGCGGTAAAGCCTGCCCGTAAGAGTCAGGAATTCGGCATAACCGAGGTCCTGCGGGAAATCCATTTTAACCAGGATCTTGCCGCAACAATCCCATTTCCGATCCTCCATCTGCGCCTGCCTGATCCGAAAAACGAACACGGTATCCCCATTGCCTTCCGAAGGATGGCTGTCGACTACTCCGCTTAAACTATAAATATCCTTGCTGCCGTAAGGGACAACCCTGCTTATATGACAGGCGCCGAGCGTAAACGTGTTCTTCAGGTTCAGTACCCCGAAGAACACGGCCAAGGAAAGAACCAACGGGATAAATACGCGGTTATCCCGGAATTTTAAGAATGCCGGGATAATAACAAACGCGCCCCAGGCAGCGAGCAGCCAAAAATTAACCCGCGCTGCCGACCCTATGGCTATACCCAGGCAATAGAATACGGCTAAGCATACCAGCGGCCTGTTCATTCCACAAAAAATATTTCCTTGAGCTTCTGATACCTGCGACTGCCTATCCCCTTTACCCTCATCAGCTCTTCAAGGCTGCCGAAACCTCCGTGGCTGTGCCGGTAATCCGCGATATTTCTGGCGGTCTTGGGTAAAACGCACCTGCTAGCGACCATCTCTTCCAAAGAAACCTTGTTCAAATTCAGCCTGGAGAGCCCTTCCTGCCGGCAGAGTACCTTTTGCAGGCGGCAATTCGACTTAGCCAGCATATTCACAGCCGTCCCGCAGACGGCGACAACCAGTAAAAACAGGATAACTTTCTTTTCTTCTTCGGTAAGATCGGGCATTAGGCATCCTCCGCTTCAATAGACGCCAAAAGGCAGGAAAACTAACTAAAAAATACCGGAGTGCGAGCGGAATTCCCGCGTTGTATTCCCCGTCTTTATGATGTATACTCTATTTATGCCCAGGAAGATCCTGATTATCGATGACGACTATAATATCGCCAAGAAAAGCAAGGAAGAGTTATCCGGCGCCGGTTATGCCGTAATCACGGCATATAGCGCCAAAGAGGGGATCGCCAAGCTGAAGGAAGGAAAACCGGACTGCGTGCTTTTAGACCTGGTGTTACCTGACGAAAGCGGCTTCAAGGTCGCCCAGGATATAAAATCCCTGCCGGACTTCAGCGATACCCCGATCATCGCCACTTCCTTAAAACATGAAGAAATAGACAAACATATCGCCGCCAAAAGCGGCATAACCGTTTATGTCGAAAAACCCATAGATTATAAGCGGCTGCTTTTCGACATAAAGGATGTTCTGGGTGAGTAGCCGTTTGGGTCCTACACGACTATATTGACAAGTTTCTGCGGAACAATAATGATCTTTTTAGGAGTTTTTCCTTCCAGCCAGGGAACAACCTTGGCATCCCGCAATACCATTTCCTTAAGCTCTTCTTCGGATATCCCCCGGTTTGCCTGAATCTTGCTGCGCAGCTTTCCGTTTACCTGGACCGCCAACTCCATGCTTTCTTCAACCAGTAAAGCCGGGTCATATTGCGGCCATGAGGCCTTGAATACACTCTCCTTATTCCCCAGTATCTCCCAGACCTCTTCGGCGAAATGCGGGACAATCGGGCTAAGCATGATTATCAGCCTGGAAAAGACTTCCCTGTCCGCGCCCGACTGGTAAATCATGTTGGTTAATTCCATCAGCCCGGCGATGGCGGTATTGAATTTGAAATCCGCGAAATCCTCGCTTACCTTCTTGATGGCCTTATGCATGCACCTGACAAGAGTATCGTCGGCTTTATCCTTTAGGCTGTCCTGAATACGCCATACACGGTTTAAAAACTTGAAAGCGCCCTCCAGCCCGCGCTGATCCCACTCCAGTTCCGTCTCGGGAGGAGCGGCGAAAAGTATAAACAGGCGCAGGGCATCCGCTCCATAATCCTTGATCATCGAATCGGGATCCACGATATTGCCTTTGGATTTAGACATTACCTCGCCGTCTTTAAGCACCATCCCCTGGGTAAGCAGTCTTTCAAACGGTTCGCCAAAATCCACCATCTTCAAATCCTGAAAAAACTTGGTAAAGAAACGCGAATACAATAAATGCAGAATGGCATGTTCGATCCCGCCGATATATTGGTCCACACGCATCCAGTATTTTGCTTGCCTCGTATCAAAAGGCGCATGATTGAATTCCGGGGAGCAGAACCTTAAGAAATACCAGGAAGAGTCGAAAAATGTAGCCATAGTATCGGTTTCACGGCGGGCGGGGCCATTACACTTGGGGCAAGAAACATTGACAAATTCCTTGATTTTGGCTAACGGGCTGCCGCCCTCTCCGGTAAATGGGGCGTCTTTAGGCAGTTCTACCGGCAAATCCTTATCAGGCACCGCAACCGCCCCGCATTCAGGGCAATAAACAATCGGGATC
>CAZNGC010000084.1:0-5630 GCA_964572435.1 uncultured Planctomycetales bacterium
CATTAAGAGTGTCCTGCTCTGCCAATTGAGCTAATGGCCCCAAGATTTCAAGTATTCAAGTATTTATACCTTCAATTAGCGGAATCCCGCGCAATGGACAGGATTAAGATTAAGCAGTATTGTAGCTTAAAACCGCTGACTTTGCAACTTAATTTGAACCGCGCAAAGGCGTATCTGATTGCGGCGGATTCACAGGAGGCAATTGTGCGGCGGACTGGGGAAGGCGTTCTTTCATTTCCCCTTCTTCATAAGTGTCGATATATATTACTTCTCCGCTGGGTCGGTATGTTCTGGATATTCCGTTAAGCTTGCCGGCTTTATAAGACATCTCCGCCTGCAGTTTGCCGCTTTCAAAATAAAACCTGGATACTCCCTCGGACTGGTCGTTTTTATATAACACTTTTGCCTGCAGTTTGCCGCTTTCGAAGTAGAAACTGGCCGGCCCCTCTTTTACCCCGTCCCTGTAGGTAAGCTTCATTTTCAGGCGGCCGCTAGGATAATACGATTTGACCACGCCGTTGAGTTTACCTTCCTTGACCTTATTCACTTCCCGCAGCTGGCCCTCGGGATAGTAGGATTTAACGGTCTTCCCTCCGGAGTTTGAAACCAGGAATAAAATAACCGCCCCCGCAACAATTATGCCCGATAATATTAATATTTTATTTTTCATCAGATTATCCTCCGCCGCGATGACGGCCAACCTCCGGCCAAGCTATTATCCTGCCTTTATAATTCAAAATCAACTCTTTTTTAGCCCGGGCCGGCTATCCCATCAACATTACCAGAAAACTTAATAACGCCGCGATCAGCAGCACAACCGCGGTTACCGCCCAACGGCAACGCCTTAATCCGTCGATAAAACCGGCTGGGCGGCCAAGGCTCTCCCCGCAGTAAAGGCAAAACAGCGCCTCGTCGTCATAAACCGGCTTCCTGCAACGGGGACAAATATATTCAGCCATCTAATAACCACCACCCCTTATCAATTATCCCTGCCGGACTCCTTCTTGAGCTTGGACAGGAACTCTACGAATTTAGCGTCGACGTGCACTCCCAATTGTTCCGCGCTATGCATATCCTGCCAGCTTTTATCGTAATCGCCTTTATGAAAATACGCGATCGCACGGTTGTAATAAGGCCCGGGCGAATCAGGCTCTTCCCGGATGGCCTCGCTGAATATAGCAATAAGCTCATCCAGCTCTTTCTGGTCGACAACTACCTTCTCCGCGGGTTTAACCGCCTGGGCGGCCTTTTCCTCTTTTGCAACCGTAGCGCATCCTGCCGCCAGTACCAAACACAACAAAACAATGCCCTTGTTCATACCCGTCCTCCTTTTACCATTATGCCGCTGCGCAAACAGCTAAAACCGCAAATCGTCTCCCGCTTTCAACCCGATCTCATCCGAAATCCCGGCGTTAACCTCCAGCACATACATCGCCTTTTCTTCAGGATAGATTTCTTCGTAAACACCGGATTTCTCGGCTGCGGCGTTTTTCTTTATGAAAACAACTTTCTTTTCCTTATTCAGCCAGATTATATCAAGCGGTATATATGTATTCTTCATGTAAAAAGACCTGCGCCCTTCGTCTCCATAAACGAAAAGCATCCCGGAGTCCGGAGGAAGGCTGGGAACAAACATCAACCCGTTTACCTGCTCCTGTTTTGTCCTGGCAACTTCCACCAGGAAGCGCTTCCCTTTAAGATATACTGCCTTCTTTTCTGCGGGGAAGGCATCTCCCGGATGGATATAGCTTATGCTTGTAAAGAGCAGGATGAGAAAGAACAGGATCGGATTTCCGGTATAGAAATGCTTCATAAGCTTATCTTTTGCGCCTAGGTGGGCTCGAACCACCAATAACCAGTTCCGAAGACTGGTGCCTTATCCATTAGGCAATAGGCGCCTTAGACAATTTCCGCCTTCTCGCCCAGGGCTTTCCGGATCTCCTCCATCCTGGATTTGTCGACGGGGAGAATATTCTTTTCCGCGGTTGAACGCACCGGAGAATTAAGCTGGATCCTATCCGGATTTATACGCTGTATTGCGCTGCCTAAGGCCTCGATATGTACGGCATCGTCGTTTATCCCGGAAACCAGCATCACCTCAAGCCAGATCTGCCCGCGGAATTCTTTCCTTAAAGAAACCAGCCCTTCAATTATCTTATCCAGCTCAATCCCGGCGTGCGGCCGGTCAATCCGCTGGAATATCCCGGGGTCAACTGAATCCAGTGAAGGTACGATCAGGTCCACTCCCAGGATGGATTTGCGCACCTCGGGATCGCCAAGCAGGGTGGAATTGGTAATCAGGGCGATTTTCGCTCCGGTAACACCTCTCAAGCGGTTGATCAAATCGCCGATGCATGTATTCAGCGTAGGCTCTCCCAGGCCGGAAATGGTCACAAAATTAAGCTCTTTCGCTTTCTGCGGGTGGGCCTTAAACCAGGCGTTCAACTCCGCAATGATCTCGGAAGAAGAAACGTATTCTTTTCTCTCGGAGACCGTCGCTGGAGTCCTGCCCCACTGGCAATACACGCAATTCAGGTTACACTTCTTGTCCACGCTAAGGCTCAAGCCCAAAGACAACCCCAGCCTGCGGGACTTAATCGGTCCGTATATGTATTTCATAATAGACAGGGCGCTACTTATCCAGCAGCGCCCTTAAGTTTATCACGCCCCATAAAGCTTGATTACTTTACTTCGGCAACGCAGTTATGTGTCCCAAGAGAATTGGCTACGCACGTAGTGCAATGCGGATCGTTGACCCAGTTGCCGTCGACGATAAATTTATACTCATATTTTCCGGGCTTGAGCGCAACCTTGGCCAGCCAATTGCCCTTGCTGTCTTTCTTGGCAAGCAGCTTACTGGTGTTCCAGTTATTGAAACACCCGGAAAGTACGACCTTCTTGGCTCCGGGAGCATATAACTTGAACTCTGTGAGTTTTGTTCCGGCTGAACGCGGCATAATACCCTCCTTTTGTTAATCTTATTTTTGCACCACAAATAAGCGATGTCAAGGAATTTAATACAACCGGCAGCGGGCTTCCTGCTTATACCGCGACCACGGATATGCCTCTGCTGTCGGCAAGCTCAAGGCTTTCTTCTTTATCGATAAAAAGGGTCTTGCCGGCTTCAAAAGCCAGGCACCTGGCTCTTGCCTTGATCAAGCTCTTTATGGTCTTTAAACCTACCACGGGAATATCGAACCGCATATCCTGCTTCGGCTTACTGACTTTAACCACTACAATCCCGCCCCGGCCGACTTTGCCCGCGCGCAAGATCAGGTTATCCGTACCCTCAAAAGCCTCAACCGCCACTATGGCCTTGGCCTTGACAGCCACTGTCTGGCCGATATCCAGTTCAGCCACTGCTTTAGCCAGATTCAACCCGAAATACACATCCTCCCAGGTATTAAAATCCGGCTGGCTCCTGGTAAGCGTGCCCTTGGCGGGCAAATGCTCTTCTATAAAAGTGGTGGAATCCAGGAGCTTAAACCCCGCTTCTTCGAGTTTCCTGGCTACCGCGCCAAAAAGAGTGTCTGTTTTCTTATCCTTTAGCCCGGACAGTATCTGTTTCAACTCCTCGCTCTTGTTGATCTCCCTGCTAAAAAGGCGGAAAGGACTGACTTGGCCGGCCATGACTATGTTCCTTATCCCTTCGGATTTGAATACCTCGAAAATCCTGTTGAATTCGGCCAAGCTCAACCAATAAACCTTATCACAAAATTTCCTGATGGCTGACGAAGTATCTCCTTTAATGGCGACAGCAACCACGGAATAACCTTTGTTCCTGGCGCTGGCGGCAAAAAGAAGAGGAAACTTCCTGTTCCCGGCAATCAATCCTATCTTTTCCATAGTTATCAGGGACGGTTCTCAAAACAAAGGAAAAGTGTCCCTTTTTTAGGGGACAGTTCTGCTTTGAGTTGAGAACCGTCCCTAAGTGTAAGTGAGTTAGCGGCAGGAACGGGCAAGGCCGCGTTCCGAATTCCTGATGAAATTAAGCAGGTACTCCACTTCTTCGACCCCGGTTATCTCTTTCTCCACTGTTTCTACGGAGTGTTTAATGGATAAACCCGAATTGAATACCATCCTGAACGCGCGGCCGATCTGCTTGATAGAAGGATCCGATACGCCTTTGCGCCTTAGTCCGATAAGATTAAGCCCGTAAACCCGCGCCGGATGGCCGTCACATGTGGAGAAAGGCGGGATATCCTGGACAACCTTGGAACATCCGCCGATTATCGAAAGCATCCCGACCCTGACAAACTGGTGTATCGCCACCATCCCCCCGATGACCACCTTGTCTTCGATGGTAACGTGCCCGGCCAAAGTACTGTTATTCGCCAGTACGCATCCGCTGCCCACCCGGCAGTCGTGGGCTACATGCGAATAAGCCATCAGCAGGTTATTGTCCCCGATAACCGTTTTCTTTGAATGTACGGTCCCCGGGTTAATAGTACAATATTCCCGGATAATGTTGTTGTTGCCGATCTCAAGAAAAACCTCTTCCCCCTTGAACTTGAGGTCCTGCGGCCTGCTTCCGATAACCGAGCCGCTGAATACCTGGCAATCGGAACCGATCACGGTATTGCCTTCGAGCACGCAATGCGCCCCTATTACGGTACGCGCACCGATAGAAACTTTACCGCCGACTATGCTGTACGGACCGACAACCGAATCCTCTGCAAGCTTTGCACCTGGTGTAATTATCGCGCTGGGATGTATATTCATCTTCAACTCACTAAAGCACAAACAAAATCCGCTTCCGTGACTACCTTGCCGTCTACCAGGGCCCGTCCGCGGACCTGGCTGGTCTTCGACTTGACTTTGATCGCCTCTACCTCCAGGACCAGCTGGTCCCCGGGGACTACCGGCTTGCGGAATTTTACGTTGTCAATCGACAAAAAGAAAGCGAGCTTGCCCCTGTTCTCCTGCGAGGCGAGCATCATTACCCCGCCCACCTCGGCCATAGCCTCGACGATAATCACCCCCGGCATAACCGGACGCCCCGGGAAATGGCCTTTAAAAAAATAGTCGTTGATCGTCACATTTTTGACCCCCACCGCACGCCTGCCCTCCTCCAGCTGGGTTATCCTGTCCACAAACAGGAATGGTTCGCGATGCGGAATAATCTTCATGATCTCGGTTACGTCTAAGGGTAATTGCTTAACGCCGGCTCCTTGGGTTTTCATCCTTTGTTCGTATATTTTCTGGGCAACCTTCAGATTCAAAGAATGCCCGCTCCTTAAGGCGATCACATGTCCGCGGATGGGGCAGCCTGCCAGATAGAGATCGCCTATCAAATCCAATATCTTATGCCTGACGAATTCATCTTTGAACCTTAAAGTATTCTTGATTACTCCGGCAGCGCCCACTACCAGGGTATTCTCATAATTCGCCCCCTGGCCCAGCCCCCTGCTGCGCAACTCGTTTGCCTCGCTCTCAAGGCAAAATGTCCTCGCCGGGGCGATCTCTCTCTTGAATGTTTCCGGGTTGACCGAAACCTCCAGGAATTGCGACTCCAATAAAGGATGATTATAATTTAAAGTATACGATATCCTGAAATCGTTACACGGCAGGATTGTGATCGAAGATGAGCCATCTTCAACGTGTATCGGCTCGCTGATCACATGCACGTA
>CAZNGC010000085.1:0-5509 GCA_964572435.1 uncultured Planctomycetales bacterium
CAAATAAAACTATCGATATTATTGATACAACACCGCCGGCATGAGCATACACCTTGCTGTTTATTCCAATTATACCATTACCGCCCAAGAATAATAGCAGTTTATCAACTACCCGGATAATCATTGATGTCCGGGGCGTAAATTAAAATCCTGGGTTTATTTGCAAAGTACCTGGAAATAAGGCATACTTTATTAGAAGAAAACCGGGTGCTCGATAGCTACTGATAAAGGCAAACTAGCAGCAATGCTGGGACGCAAAGCTTCCAGTCCCTCGTGGATAGTGGGGCCGCCAAAGAGCGTTCAGAAACCCTGATAAGGCACGCCTTTTAGGGTTTTTGTCACTGCGCCTATTTTAGGCAGGGTGAATTCCGCCTGCCCGGCATATGCTGCCAGGAATCTTAACCTGAAGCTTATGCTGAAAAAGGCGCAAGTTACAATCATAATTCTGCCCCTCATGCTGATAATGACGCTGGAAGCCAAATCGTTATCGGCAGAATACCTGATTTACCCGGAACCGCGGATATCCGCTCCCCAATTTCAATACGCCGACTCCAGGCTTTGGGCATACCTAAGGCTCGGTTTAACGTATTTGGAAAGCCCAAAACCATTGTCGCCGCCGGAAACAGTCTCTCCCGCATACATACATCCTGACGCGCGCGGTTTCGGGACATACGGATTAAGCCCGGAAGCCTACGAAGATGTGCGCCGGGCGTATCCCGCCTTTAAAGACTGCCTGTGGCAAAACATTTTATCCTCCCCCGGGCTATACGAACTGGCAAACCAGGCCTTTGCGGATCTGCTGCTCAAAAATCTGCAGGAATATATCCCGCATCAGGCAAGCCGGGAACAGATTTTCGATATCCTGCAAAAAGCCTGGAATCTCGGCCTGGGAGGATTCAGGAACGGAAAGACTACCCCGGAATCAAGGGACAGGAGGGCGGAAGAATTCAAAGCCGCCTGGAAAGATGATTATTGCCCGCCGAAACAACAATAATTTTATATTCTTGTATCGCTGCGGTTAGAAAAAACCCATCTTAACGCGGCCCTGGCATACCTGAACAGCTCGCTTAAGGACCTCGCCCCGCAGATACGCCTGAAGATATACCCGGGGCGGAAATAGAATCCGCCGTAGAATTTCTTCACGTAATCCTCTATCCGGGATTCCGATAAGTCCGTCCACGGCGCAGGAAGGCGCTTCTCGGGCCTTGCGCCAAGCACGTACTCTCTCCAATAATCAACTTTTTTATCTTTAATTAAAGCGTCATTCAGTTCTGTATTCGGCTTGGCGATCGCCCGGCAAACCTGGATGAAATCCAGCTTGAGTTCCTTGGCAAACTGTATCGATGATAGAATATTTTCTTCGTCATCCAGAGGGTTGCCCACCATAAAGAATCCAAGGGCGCTGATGCCATGTTTATGAGTCAGCTTGATCGCGCGGGCTATCTGCTCGCGGTTGATCCCCTTGTTAACCTTGTCAAGGACCCGTTCAGATGCCGACTCTATCCCGTAATAAATCTTCCTGCATCCGGCGGAATAAGCGGCTTTCAATATATCTTCATCAACCACATCCACCCTTGAACGACAGGACCATTCTATTCTTATACGCCGCCTCAATATATCTGCGCAAATAGCTAAAGACCTTTCTTTGTTCACGAAAAAAGTGGCGTCAAAGAAATCAATTTCGCGTACTTTGAATTTCCTGTAACACTCCTCTATTTCATCAACCACGTTTTTAACCGATCTTTCACGGTAGGGAAGCCTGGCTATAGCGCAAAAAGAGCATTTAAAAGGACAACCCGTGCTGGTGACCATAATCGTAAAATTCTTCAACTGGGAAGTAAACGAATAATATAGCTCGTTAGGCAGCAAATGCCGAGCGGGGAAAGGATACTCGTCAAACTGGATAATCCTCTCTCTCGGGGGATTGCGTATCAATTTCCCGCCTTCCCTGTATATTATCCCCGGGACCTCCCTCAAGTTTCCCTTGCCGCTTAATGCCGAAAGCAGCGCCGGAAACGAATCGTTGGCCTCTCCTAATACCCCATAATCAAAACACCTGTGGGAAAATGATTCTTCCGGATACAATGTTATATTTACACCGCCGACTATAATTGCGGACCCCAAGTTATCCTTAAAATAAGAAGCCCATTCAACCACCCGGTGGAACCAATAAGTGTCCGCGCGGAAACCAATTGCCTGCGGGCCGAAATCTTTCAATATTTTCAGTGTTTTCTCTTTGCTCAACCTAAGAGCATTGGCGTCTATCAATATCACCTGATGGCCGGATTTTTCCAATATCGCAGCCACATAGGCGAGGACAATCGGCGGGGCCAAACAAAACTCTTCATCGACAACTTTCAGGTTTTCGGAGAAAATCCTGTGCCCGAAAGGACAATGTATTAAAGCTACCTTCATCTTATTAAGGCTTCTCCATAAGCGGTCCCGGACGCCTACTCCTCTTTAGGGACAAAACGGTACACGGCAACCCCCCCGGGTTCGCCGGAACAGGCAAGTTTGTAATCTTTGCTTAGCTTATCGATAAACACCCTCTTGCCGTGCGCATCCCCCGCCCATTTGCTTATCAGCACCCAAACCGGTTTTCGCGACTTAACGATTTCCTGGTTCCGGAGGAATTTTTTATCGAATTCGGAAACTAAATAACCTGACCGGTATATTTTGTTCAGCCCGGGACCGGGATCGCGCGCCGCACATTTATCTATATCTTTCTCGCTGGCCAATGCTACGACAATATGGTCCTTGTGGATGAATAAATCCTGCCAGGCATTCTTTTCGAATTTCCCGAAAATAAAAACATCCCGGATTCCTTCCTGCTCCCCATCGTAAAGGTAATACATAAAAGGGGCCACTTCTTTAGTGGTTGCCACGACAAAAATATCGTTGGGAGATAAACCGTTGTTTTTAATAAAACGCACCGCCTCTTTCCAGTCTACATTGATTTTCGCATTGTACATTACCCTTAAAGGCAGAATATTCAACAGTAAAATGGCGGTAATTAGCGAACCGGAGGCCAGCTTGCGCTTAAAACAAGCCCCGCGGGCTACAATCAGGTAGAACGCTGGGAGGAAAAACAGGAAATTCTTTATAAAATAAACCGGGAAAAACAAGTAGGAGAAAATAAAAGACATGAGAAGAGGCAAAACCAGCCAGATAACCACAAAGGCCTGGCGCCGGTCAGCCCCTTTGCCGGCGATTGCGAAGATCCCCCGCAGGAATAAACCCCCGAAAACCAGCATCAATGAAACGGTGATCGTCACCGGAAAAACCGTGTATTCCAGCGAACTCAAACCGTAAGCAGGCCCTCCATAAACAAAGGTAGTGTAAGTTTCAATCAAATTCCGCAATAGCGGCGGACGCGACCACCATAAAATACCTTCAAAATTTTGTTTTCCGGCGCAAAGCACCATCGCCCATATCCCCAGAAAAAACAGCAACGGCAGCTGAAAACGCCGCCATTGCCTTAACTGCCTGTTTTCAATCTCCCGGCGCATACAAAAAACATAAATAAACTGCACGAAAACGATGGAAATCCCGAATGGGTGGGTGCAAACCGACAGGATATTAAATAGCACGTTAGCGGACAGGGCGGCCGGTTTCTTCTTTTCAAGATACGCGAAAAAACAAATGCAGGAAGACAAAACCAGGACATTGAGCAGCTCATAATGCTTGAGCTGCTGGGCATGATAAATATCAAAACATGAAATTGCCAGGAATAAAGAAGCGATCAAAGCGGACTTACGGTTAAAAAGCATCCTGCCAAGATAATATGTCAGGATGACCGAAGTTACGCTTAGCATAACCGACAGCAGGCGCGCGGAAAAAATATCCATGCCGAAAACAGCAGTCCAGGACTTCAGCAGGATTATATATGGCATTTTATAGATAGATACGGGATGAAACATGAAATCCCATCCTTTGACTGCGTGCGCGAAGAAAACTATCTCGTCATACCAGAGGGGTTTTAATGTAAGCCCGTACAACCTTAATGCCAAACCGAGAAGGAGAATTGCCGGAAAGACAAAAACGACTTTTATTCTCGACAGCTTATCCACAAAATTCCGGCAGAACATATTATTCCCTCTTCTTTCTTTTATATACCAGAAGATAATAACCCAAAAACAGAGAAACCATGCTTATCAGTATCCCGCAATATAACCCAAGAGGCAAATAAGACAGGACAATATCATACTCTCCGGTATCCTCCAGGTACACCGCCAACAGGCCGTTTTGCTCGCACACCCTTCCCTTATCGACCCTCCAGTCTCTATGGTAATTCTGGTTAACCATAAGAACCCCCGGGCTCCTGACCTGTACGGCAAGCCGGATCCTGTTGGGGCTGAAGAATCTGATAGAAACATGGTTTTCTTTCTCTTGCGGGAAAAAGGCTTCCCCCCGGTAATCCGGATTAGCCTCCAATTTATCCATTCGCGAAGGCAGGAGGCGCGAATCACCCGCCTTAACCAGGTACCTGGGAATGACATTCGTGGGGATAGCCAGATTGCCGAATAACCAATCGGTTACCCCGATATTGCTCTGCAGGTAATAATATTGATCCACCTGGTACGGCTCCGGGAATCCTATATAATTCTTCGCCTTCACGTGGAAGAATTCTTTCCCGAAAGAAAACTCGGAGCTGTCTCTAAGAAACACCCTGTTCTCCAAAAAACGCCGGTTTGGCCAGAACATATCGTTCAGGCTGAATACCGCAAGGATAACCGCCAGCCAAAAGAACAGTTTCCTTTTCCGGGAATCGAAAAACGAGAAAAAACTTCCCGAGATTACCGAGATGAGGAAAAAGATCTGAAAGGTAAAATATTCATCCAGCCTCCAGATGCTGTGCACGTAAGGATGCACATGCCAAATCCATTTAAAAATATCTACCGGGCTGTTCGGCCCTAAAGAAATAATCAGAGAGATGAGCAAGAGGACCGCGTAACGCCAAACTTTCTTCCAAAAGAATAAACACCCGAGCGCGGCGAATAAAAGCGGGATGAATCCGAAATACATCTGCACGTAATCATCGCGGTCAAGGGTCACCTCAAACCCTGGGAAGCTGGATAAGCAGTCAAGAATCCCGGGCCGGGAACCGCTACCGGAGGAGCCGATCTCGCTGCCGATCATCGAATAACCATACTCACCCGGCAGATGCACGGATTTTATATGACGGAAAGAATCCTTGCGCAGCAACCACTCCTTCAGCTTCGGAAAATCAACATCCCTATCAGCCCGGATCATGGTCCTGGAAACTTCGGAATAATTGTTTTCACCGGAGAAATGGATAAAACCCAGGTCCTTGCGCTCAAGCAATTCATGCATAGGCAACACCTTAAGCATGGAAATAAAAAACGCAAGGAGAATAACAGCTATAAACACCCCCGGGAACCTTAAATCCGCCCTAATCCTGCCACCCTCCCTGCTGAATGGGATATTTAGGCAGGCAAATAGAAATAAAAAGATCAGTATAGGAATAATAACGCTTCCGGCAGACATA
>CAZNGC010000086.1:0-5507 GCA_964572435.1 uncultured Planctomycetales bacterium
CCCTCTCTAACGCGAGGGGCCTTTTGTTTGCCAGGAAGATAATTCTTGGCAAACGGCAGGGCAAATGTGATATACTTTTATGGAGGGGGGATTATGGAAAAGCCACGGGAACCCCAGTTTTGCTGGCAGTTTTGGTCGTGCGTTAAGGCTGTCAGGGAGAAGTGCAGGGTCTATCAGAACAACTACGGCCGCAGATGCTGGCTGCTTACCGGATGTAAAACCAACGTGGAACGAAAGTTCGAGAATTGCTGGGAGTGCCCCTGGTATAAACAGGTAAGCCTGCCGGCAGTTACCCACCTTTAATTAACCGATCATTATGTTGTATTCTTATACGGCGGCTCCCGTTTAGTTTGTATTATTCTGGAATTTTGTTTATCCAGTATGCGAGGACGGCAAGATGAAAAGGGTTTTCCTGATTTTCGGCGAAGATGACGCTCTTAAGGCGGCCAGGTTGATGCCTTTATTGCGCAGCCCGGTGTATGAGGTGGATTTCTACCAGGGTCCCGCGCACCCGGATTTTGATTCGGATGAGGCCGAGGCTGTGCGCAGAGCGATGGGAGAGAAGATCGCGGGATGCGATATCGCGGTCTGCCTGGTCGGGGAGAATACCCATAAGGATAAATGGGTTGACTGCCAGTTGCGCAAGAACAGGAACAAGGGGAACAGGATTATTGCCATGGCCTTAAAGGGCGTAGAGTGCGCTGTCATGCCGGAAGTGGCGAGGGAAGAATTGATCACCTTTTATCCCTGGGACCCTCGGAAACTGGAAACCCTGGTCAGTGAAGATAGGCGCAAACCTTTTAACAATTCCATATAGGCCGGATTCCCGGCAGGCTGGTTATTTTTAAATCCCGGCAAATTTATGCTTGGGATTTCTGTTTTATTGGGGTAGAATATTCACGTGCCTGAGAAGGCGTTCATATCCGTGATTAACGCGAATCTCTAAGAGGAGGAAAGATGAAGAAATCCATCGGCGCGATTACGGTTGTTTTTCCAACCCCGGTTTTTGTAATTGGCACATATGATAAGTTAAGCAGGCCGAACGCGATGGTCTGCGCCTGGGGAGGTATCTGTTGTTCAGACCCTGCCTGTGTGAGTATCTCCTTGAGGGAAGCCACCTATACGTATTCGAACATAATCGAAAGAAAAGCCTTCACCGTGAATATCCCTTCGGAAAAATATATCAAGGAGGTCGATTACTGCGGTATTGTTTCCGGCAAGTCGGAGGATAAATTTGTTTCCACGGGCCTGACCCCGGTAAAGGGCGCTTACGTGGACGCGCCGTACGTTTCTGAATTCCCGCTGGTGCTGGAGTGCAGCCTGCTGCACGCGGTCAAGATCGGCCTGCATACGGTTTTCGTCGGGCAGATAAAGGACGTAAAGGTCGAAGAGGAGGCATTGACGCAAGAAGGCCTGCCGGATATCGAAAAGATAAAACCGATGATTTTTAACCCGGCCACTCGCACATATTACTCCGCGGGAAACCGGCTGGGTAACGCTTTTTCCACGGGCAAAAGATAAGCGGGGGCAGGAGTTGCGCTACCGGATTGTATTTTTATCCTTGATGTTTCTGGTCTTTCCCGCCGGCCGGCCAGTGCAGGCCGGGGCGGTCAGCATTACCCTGGAGTCCGGAGGTTATAACTATGTGCCGGAACCGAGGCTGCGCTACCCGATCAGCGATACTGTTTTCCTGGACGCAGATGATCCGCTGGAGTTCAGATGGTGGAACGATTCGATCCAAACGCGCATTTTCACTATCAAGGTATATAAAGGTTACAATATGTACGCCGGCAACCTTATCTATAAGAATGATATTCCCTCCGGGGATTCTTCCGTGAAGGTCGATTCGGCCGTTTTCGAAGACGGACAGGTGTATACCTGGTCGCTGATCCGTGTTTCCTTGGCCGGCTACAAGAGCGACAGGAGTTTTAATTCTTTTAAGGTTACCAGGGGGAAGAAGGCTTGATGAAAAACCTCGTTTTGTTTTTCAGGAGTTTCTACGTTAAAGTGGCGCTTTCGTTTATACTTTCGCTGCTCTTTGTCGCCCTGCTGGGAAACTATATCCTTCTGGAATTCAGCTTGCAGTCGCAGTTCAGCCAGTTAAGGGAGAAACTGAAAGTGATTGCCCAGACTGCCGCGCTTTCGATAAACACGGCAGACCTGGCCGCTGTACCGCTTGAGCCCTCCGGGGTGAATTCCCCGGTTTTCCAGAAGATATCCGGACAGTTGTCGAGGATAAAAATGGGTAACCCGGGGATCAGGTATATTTACATTATGGCAAAGACCGAAAAACCCGGGGTTTACCAGTTTGTAGTCGATCCCGACGCCTTAAACGGCAAGGCATCCAGGCTTCGTTCGGACGCAATGCCCGGTTCCGCCTATGACGCGCGGCCTTACCCGGAGATGCTTAAGGCTTTCGACGGTCCAAGCGCGGATACCAGGGTTAACGCGGATGAATGGGGAAGAATACTTTCGGGTTACGCGCCGATCTCCGAAGGAGGCAGGGCTGTAGCCATCTTGGGCGTGGACATAGACGCCGGGGACGTTTACCTGGCGGAGAAAGGAATGCTGCAGAGAGGGATATTTGTTTTGCTGATGGGCGTGGTATTTTCCATGCTCCTGGGAGCTATCTTCTCCTGGAGGATAATCTCCCCGATAAAGAAGCTTATCGACGGGACAAAACATATTGCCGGAGGCGATCTGGATTATAAGGTACAGGTTCCTTCGCATGATGAGATCGGCCAGCTGGCGGAATCCTTCAATAATATGACTTTCAGCCTGGCTGATGCGCGGGAGAAATTGCACGACTATTTTTACCGGATGGTCCAGGCGATGGTGCGCAGCCTGGAAGCCAAGGACTCGTACACGCGAGGCCATTCCGACAGGGTAAGCGAAATTTCTTACGCCATCGCGGTAAACATGGGGATACCTCTGAAGGACGCCCAGATGCTTAAGAAGGCGGCGCAGATGCATGATATAGGTAAATTAGGTATCCATGACGATATCCTGAATAAAAAGAGCGGCTTGTCGCAGGGCGAGTGGGACATCGTGCGCAAACATCCGGAGGTAGGGGAGGAGATACTGAAACCGGTTTTTCTGGACCCGCAGATGCTTTCGGTGATCAGGTCCCATCATGAACGTTATGACGGGACAGGATACCCCGATGGGCTTAAGGCGGATGAAACGAGCATATTCGCCCAGATCGTTTCGGTCGCGGACGCCTATGACGCGATGACCTCTTCGCGTTCTTATCATACGGCTATGCCGAAAGAAGACGCACTGGCGAAAATAGAGGCCGCTTCGGGTACCCAATTTAACCCGGCGGTCGTCCAAACTCTGGCCAGGATCATGGGATAATCCTATGAAGTTTATTTTAAACATGCGGGTTAAATTATTAATCGCCGTGCTGTTTTGCGCGGCGTTATTCTTTATCGCGCATAATTCGAGGCACCCGGCGCGTTATTCCAAGGATCAGATTGCCCGGCAGAACGCCTTGACCATTACCAGCCTAATCAGGTACGGTAATTTTGAAATGCATGTATTAAAAGATGCGTTGGCCCTTCTTAAGGAACAAGTCGATACCGTAAAATGCGAATGTGTTTCCGGCGGCAAGCCCTGCCCGGGGGTTTATGAGTATATGGACGACGTTTTCTTTGGGAAAGTACTTGAGGGTTATGAGTTTAAAGCGGACAACAGCTACCTGCTTAATTCTTTATATATAAGTTTTCCCGGGAGTGAGAAAGCTGGCAAACCCAGGCATCCGTGGATGGATACAAGAAAGAACCTCTTGGACCGGCTGGAAAATGAAGTTAATGTTTCCCGTGGTCCGCTTGGGATTGGCAGGGCGGGCCTGCGGGAACCGGAGATATTCGTCGCTACGGATACCCAGGGGCTGGTAAGCTCCATCAAGAAAAATATTGCCCGGGCGATAAGGAATCAAACCGGAATTCCCGCTCCTAATTACAGGCTTGCGCATAACGGCTCCACATCCAGGGGCGTATCTTTGGACAACGCGGATTTCGATTTTGCCATTCTATTTGAGAAAAAAGAAGATTTCAGCCGGTTTATGGAGAAGCTCGGTCCGGCGCTCGGGGATTTGTCCGCGGGATTATCCAGGGATGGATATACCGTATTGATTAACAGCCAACGCCAGATTCATGAACGTAAATTGCTTAATTTTATTATACGCGATCAGCAGGGTATTGTTTTCAGGCTTCAGGTAACTGTGGTTAGGAAAATAGCGCTTTATCTTGACAATCTTGACGGGCAGATAAGACAGATAGAAGCATTAGGCGCGGACTGGGATGATTTTAAAGGCCAGATTATCCTGTTTAAAAAACTGCTTAAAAACGTGTTTCATATTTACGGTTCGAATTGCGGCAGCTTAGACGGCATGGAGTGCGAGCAGGTAATAATCCAGACGCAGAGCTCAAGGGATTCAGGCAGGATGATTACGGGCGTAGGTTCCTTTGAGAAGCTGATGTATTATTTGTGCGAAATTGGTTTTGACCGCTCTTCCTCTCGGATCATTCCGTTCGAAAATGCCGCCGGCAAGCTTAAGATTTATTATCTCGACCAGGATACCAAACAGGATAAAACGGTGGTTTTTACCGATATGCTGTGGAGGAAGTTGGTGAACGCGGCGAGGAAGTTTGCGGCCCTGGATGGAAAAGAGATGTCTGAAGATGACTTTGCCGGGCTTGATTATACTCTGGCAGATGCCGCAGGTTATCGGAGAGACGCGAACTACGCGATAGAAGTATGGGACAGGCGTGATTTTTCCGGTTTTAAGAAATATATTTTATCCGATATCGCGCTCGCTCTGAAGAAGCATGCCTCCAGCCCGCTTGGCGTTGAGGATGTGGAAATGGCGGGAAAAGGCAGGTATTTTATATTCTTTAAGACATCTGACGCTAAAAGATTGTCTGCGAAACTTGCCAAGTCCGGATTATTGATTACCGGAGAGTACGCGAAAGATTGAATTTTCCGTTTCGAATGGAGGTTTTAGAATGGGCAGGATCAAACTGGATTTGCACGGTATCTTCAATGACGGCAGGGCGATCGAAAGCGAACTGGCGCGGGTAATCCGGGAGGCGGTAGAAAAACGGATCGAGGAGGTGGAAATAATCCCGGGCAAGGGGAGCGGCCAGCTAAAAAAGCATGTCCTGCGTTTCCTGGAAAGGCCGGAAATAAAGAAGTTTTATCACCGCCTGGAAAAAGACGATAAGAATTTCGGAAGGGTATTTGTCCGCTTCAGGCATTGAGGATGATTGACGATTATCTTCTGGACAAGCGCGCGATAAGTGTTAAAATCAGCAAAAAGGGGATTTATGCTTGATAACAAGTCAAAGAAAATCGATTGCCTTAAATGTAAAGACCAATCCGTCTGTTGCAGGCTGGGGGCCTGGATAGACCTGGAGGAGGCGAAGAAGATCCTGCGTATAGGGATAAAGGGGGATTTTTTTCATCTGGAGATAGATAAGGATTTTCCTTTATCCCTATACGCA
>CAZNGC010000087.1:0-5391 GCA_964572435.1 uncultured Planctomycetales bacterium
CCAAAGAGAAGCGCTGATCCTTTGCTCTTTTTCCTCGCCTTAGTTGTCATAACTATGCCCTCCTTTTATTCCTTTAGCACGCTCATCACAGCTGCCCGTAAATATCTATATTTCCGGCGACAGATGGAAACCGCTCTAACCGGAAGGAAACTTATTGCAAATAACAAAACTGTTGATTGCCTCCTTATCCTCATCCGAGATCCTGGTGAAGCGTATCCCTATCCTGTGATTCCGATTAGGCATATTTATGTTGGAAACCGTTTCTCCGGACATTTTCATAAACCTCCACCGGTCATCTCCGCTTAGGCGCATATTTATAAGATTGAACTTAATATACAACTGCGCTCCCCTGGGAATATCATAGTTGGTTACGATCGCCATCCCTGAATCGCTAAGATTAACCATTACCGCTTCGACATTATCAACCAGGCCCAGGCTTATGCGCAATGTGTATGATTTCTCAACGCTATAAGTAAGCGTAAAAGCCACATCTATACGCTCCGACCTTCTGCGCTCTTTTCCTCCAGGGGTGCCATCCATAGCTTTGCCTCTCGATTGAATCCACGGATATTATATCATGCCCGGAACAATAATTCTACCGGCTCAACTGAAAAATGCGGGGCTGGATGATTACCTCCAGCCCCGCATTTTATCCAAAACTCTTATTTCTTCTTCTTTGCCTTCTTTTTCGTCTTCTTGCAACCGCATCCGCAAGGCATACTTACCTCCTTTTTATTGTCCACTTCTTAGGGGCAGTCTTTTTGACTGACTTGCCGCCTTCATCGGACGATTCTTTCTGGTAAGCCTGCATCTGGCTGGAAGAAATAAGCCCATTATGGTTCCTGGACATCTTCGAGGCTTCATTTGTGCCTACATTTGGAATATCGTTATATTGAGGCATGGCCGGCCCGTAAAACAAAGTAAGCCAGGCAACAGCCATTATGATAATCCCGCTTTTATTCAACATAGGACACCTGCCTTAAAACTTCTGGATCAGTTTCCAATAATCGGTATATTCAGCTTCGGATACCTTTCCGTCGTTATCTCTATCCATCTGCTGGAAATATTCCTTGAACTGGGATGCGGATTCCTGGGGGCTGACCAGCCCGTTGTTATCTTTATCCGCCGGTTTATGCATCCCCGAGCTATCCGCTGACAACTCCCCGGCGTCCAGGCTCCCGCTTTTGTCCTTGTCCAATCCGGCAAAACTATCCTGTTGATGAGCAGACATCTCTTCGGCAGAAATAAATCCATTCCGGTCTTTGTCTATCCTGGAGAATTCCTGCTTTCCGGCAGGGCATGCGGCATTCTGGGCAGACGAGTATGCAAACCCAAACAATACAAAAAACAAGATAACCGCCAATATTTTATTCAGTCTCATCGTCGATCCTTTCGCTTAATGCTCATTATAACACAAATAGCCGCTTATCAAACCGGTTTTTAACGGTAGTTACAAAAACCCAGCGGCAGGGGAAAATCCATCCCTCGCAAATGAAGGATGACCGCTTGCAGCTCATCCTTTTTCGCCGAGCTGACCTTAATCTTCTCGCCTTCGATTTGAGTCTGCACCTTTAACCCCAGGTTCTTGATTATTCCGTTCAACTCTTTAGCGCGCTCTTTATCGATACCCATACAGATATCCACTCTCTGGCGGAGATATCCCTCAAACGCCTTTTCCGGAACGGAAAATTTAAGCGATTTGATCGAAACGCCTCTTTTGGCCAGGCGTGTCTCCAGGATATCAGTAAGCGAACGCAGCTTGAAATCGTCGTCCGCGACCAGGGTGATGATTCTTTCCTTACGGTCGAAGGCAATCGACGATTTGCTGTTTTTGAAATCATAACGCTGAAAAAGTTCTTTAAGCGCCTGGTTAACGGCGTTATCCACTTCCTGTAAATCAACCTCGGAAACAATATCGAATGAGAAAATCGCCATCTTTAATCCCTCAAATGAATAATTCCATCTTCTTCGCGCGCGACATGCGTTTGATCCCGGCCTCCCGGATCAAGGCCCGCGACCTATCCCCGGTCTTTTCAGAATATTGAAGCTCTACCGGCGCCCTGTACCTGGTAAATTTGCAACCATTACCGCTGTTGTGCTGCCGAAGCCTGCGTTTTAAATCCTTGGTAATCCCGGTATAAAATACGCCATCCCTGCATCTAAGTATATAGACATACCAGGGCATAAGATATTATTGTTTCTTGTACAGGCCGACCAATTCGGCCTTATCCATGACATGGGTTGAAATCTCCTGTTCCAATTCCTCCCTGCTTAGGCCCGCCGGAAGGGATAAAACATCATCCAGGGCGTAAACCCTGAAAAAATAACGATGCGTCCCGCTCGGAGGGCAAGGAGGAACGTATCCCAAGCTGCCCAGGGAATTCAATCCCTGTTTAGCCGGTACTGAATTCTCGCTTATGCAGCCTGTCACCGGAAGCCCATAAAGCACCCAATGCACAAAATCCCCTTCCACAGCGTCCGGATCATCCATAATCAAGGCTAAACTTTTGGCTCCCTCGGGAATACCCTCTATAAGCAATCCCGGGTTGACCTTCTGCCCCTGGCAAGTAAACTTCTTGGGTAAATACGCATTGTTCTTGAATTCCGGACTGGACAACCTCATCGCTGATCCCCTTTGGGTACCGGATCTCTTTCTATCCTTCGATCTCTTCCATCGGCTTGCCGCAGCAAACCAATTCCCCGCCGCCGGCTTTGGTAACTACCACTTCATTGCCGCAAACATTGCACCTGTATTTCTCGCCTGTTTTCCTGACCGCCATATACCCTCCCGTCTTAAAAACAGAAAGCTACTTGGCCTTACCCTGATTCGCCACCGCCTCCATCGCCTTCTTCACCGCCTCCGGGTCCCCCAGATAATAACTCTTGATCGGCTTAAGGCTGTCCGTCAATTCGTAAACTAAAGGCATCGCTGTAGGAATATTCAAATGCACAATCTTCTCGTCGGAAACGCTATCCAGGTATTTAACCAGCGCGCGCAGAGAGTTCCCGTGAGCGGCGATAACTACCCGCTTGCCGCCCTTTACGGCCGGGGCGATAGTCTTATGCCAGTACGGCAGGAAACGCTTAACCGTATCCTTAAGGCACTCGGTAAGCGGGATCTCGCCTGGCTTGAGCCCTTTGTACCGCGGATCGTTGCCCGGAAAACGCTGATCGTTCCTGTCCAGCGGCATAGGAGGAATATCATAACTCCTTCTCCACACAAGCACCTGCTCATCCCCGTATTTAGCCGCGGTCTCGGATTTATTCAGCCCCTGCAAGGCGCCGTAATGCCTCTCGTTAAGCCTCCAGGAATTATATACCGGTATCCACATCAAATCCATTTCATCAAGGGTAAGCCAAAGAGTGCGGATAGCCCTCTTCAACACGGAAGTAAACGCCAGGTCAAAAACAAAACCCTCTTTTTTCAACACTTCGCCGGCCCTCCTGGCTTCTTTAATCCCTTGTTCGGAAAGGTCCACATCTGTCCAGCCGGTAAAACGGTTCTCTTTATTCCAAACACTCTCCCCATGGCGCAGCAAAACCAGCTTCTTCATTAAATCCTCCTCTAATTTTAATTGATTATTTATTTTAACTCTCAAGACGCCTTTTATCAAGACAAAAACTTTCTTATATAAAAATACAAAATGCTTGCATTATAAAACTGAATTGTTAAAATACTGGAAAAGGAGGTAAAGAATGAGAAAAACGAGTTTTCTAGTTCTGGCTTCGCTTATGGCTATTGCCTTAAGCGGCTGTGCCACCCCCTACCCATTGGGATTAGTTTACACCGAGCTCAAAGCCCCTGTCTCTGCAGGTGAAGGAGGGATTTCCTACAGCAAGACCGGAATAGCTAAGGCCACTTCCGTCCTTGGCCTGGTTGCTACCGGTGACTGCAGTATCAAAACTGCCGCTTCCAACGGGAACATCAGAACAATAAAATACGTCGATTACGACGCCAAGAGCGTCTTGGGCGTCTATGGAGAATATACAACCACTGTTTACGGCGACTAACCATACAAACTCTCCCGAAGACAATAAAGGCCGGCATCAAAAAGATGCCGGCCTTTAAATTCCCAACAGTCTTATCCCTTGCGAAGGAACATCCTGGCTGTAAACAAAACCGCCGCGTAAGTGATCAAACCGAGAATTGCCCCGATAACAAGATAACCTGTAACTACAGGCAGGATTATATCCAGAAACGACAAAGCGAATAAATCTTTCAAATGAAAATCGCTAAAGACAGCCGCTGCCTTTTGGTAAATATCCTGCCAGCGCCTGTTTAAAATCAGCGAACCGATCTTTACCGCCAGGATAAAAGTGATCAGGCTTAACCAGAAATTGGTAAGGATGCTCCCCAGGAGCGCGGCAGCGCGGTTCGCGCGAAAGACAAAAGCCAGAAATAGCGCGGCAACCGGCCCTGTGCCCGGCATAAACCCGGAGAAAACACCAAGGCCCGCGCCCAAGGCAACCTTATGAGCAGAATCATTGATTTTCAAGAACTTATCGATAATGAACCCGCGGGCCATGCTGAAAAAACTATCTTTAGGCATAAATCAAACAGGCTTGATATTCACCCCGGCAAAACGCTCCGCACCGTAAGATTCCTGAATCCAGCCGTTGAGCAGTTTATAATGTTCCAGGATCCGCTTTGCCTCTTCGTATTCACCGCTATTTAACCTGCGGTTTATTTCGGGGTATCCTGAAGCTTTATAATAAGGAAGGTACTGGCTCATCAGGCTTATGTAGATATCCTCGGATACTTCCCCGGCTACAAAACGCATTATCTCTTCGGTCCCGGAAAGGCGGTTCGGCAGGACCAGGTGCCTGATGATCAGCCCTCTCCTTATCAAACCGTTCCCGTCAAAATCCGCTATCCCCACCTGCCGGTGCATTTCTTTTACCGCCAGCCGGTTAACCTGCGGGTAATCCGGGGCCAGTGAAAGCCTTTGCGACACCTCCGCATCGCTATAGCGCATATCCGCCAGGTATATATCTACTATATTATCGAGCAGGCGCAAAACATCGGCCGATTCATAACCGCTGGTATTGTAGACCAAGGGGATCTTCAAGCCCATCTCCACGGCTATCTCCAGGGATTTAAGTATCTGCGGCAATACGTGCGTGGGAGTAACCAGGTTGATGTTATGGCATCCCGAATCCTGCAGGCCGAGCATTATCCGCGCGACCTCTTCAAAACCATACTCCCTGCCCTGCCCCGACTGGCTGAATTCATAATTCTGGCAATAAACGCATCCCATATTGCAATGGCTGAAGAATATCGTACCGCTGCCCTTCTCACCCGAAACAGGCGGCTCCTCGCCGTAATGCGGCATGAAACTGTAAATCTTCGGCAAGGCCGCCGTCTTGCAGAAACCGGTTTTACCGCTAAGG
>CAZNGC010000088.1:0-5317 GCA_964572435.1 uncultured Planctomycetales bacterium
TCGATTCCTATAAAATGATATTCTTGTTTCATCTGGCCAAATATTTCCTCCAGGAATCCTCGAAGTCCTGCAGGTCTTTAAATGAATATGTCGCCGCCAGCGCACGGGGAAGGTCCTTCTTGTCCCGGAGGTTCTGGCAAAAAAGCACGAATTTGTCCTTGCCGTAATCGGAAACCAGGTAATTCACCAGGCTGAACGACTCCATATAAAACAAATCCACATTGGGCGAACTTCTTATATTCCCCACGTTAGTCTTGCTTAAATCCGCCAGACTTATGAAATTGCCTTTCAGCATTTTCCCGGCCAACTCAGACCTCACGGAAGAACTCTTTTTTTCCTGAAAAACAGCTACCCCCTCATCCAGCCAAAGCGGGATGGAAGGATTGTTAAACCCGACCATCTCCCTGAAAATAATATGCGCCATCTCGTGAGGCAGGATATTCTCCAGGAACCCCTTGGCGGAAAAAAATGACTGGATACGCTTGCTATTTATCTCCGCCTGGCCGGCAGCCCAGGCAGGGTCCCCCGTTGCGCGCATATAATCCTTCTGGGTATCATACATATAAATCCTGGCCCGGTTGTCCCAGGTCCAGAAATTAAAACGGTTAAAACCCAGGTCTTCGGTTATATTGTCGTAATACTGCTCTGCCTTAAGCGCCACCTGGCTAAGCTGGGAAACCTCGGCGTTCTTATAGTAGATCAGGAAATGCGTACTCTTATATACTTTCCATTCCTGATCCTGCTGCGGGCTGGCCGCGGGACAAACGGAAAGAATAAAGAGCATGGTAATCAGGATTTTCTTCATTTTAAATCAAATACCTCCCTGGCAAGCAAGGCAACGGCATCCTCCTGTTTACCCTCTCCATATGCCATGCGCATAGCCTCCAGCCTCCCCCGGTCTTCCAGCAGCCCGTCAAGGGTATCCTTTAATTCCACGCCATCCAGATCATCGTCGCTAACCACAATACAGGTGCCCAGGTCTTTGAGTATCCGGGCGTTAGCCGATTGATGCGCGTAGGCAAAGGGGTATGGGACCAGCAAGGCCGGGACCCTGAACCTGCGCAGCTCCGCGATTGTCGTCGCCCCCGCGCGGCAGATCGCCAAATCCGCGATGCTGTATGCGTATTGCATATCGCCGAGAAACTCGAAAACTTTATGCCCCACGTCCGCCCGTCGATAAACCTGCCGGAGCCGGCCGGAATCCTGCGGACCGCAGATATGCACTACCTGCAACCCGGATTTCCCGCGGCAGGAGCACAACGCCTCGGAGCAAACATCATTCAATTTACGGGAACCCTGGCTCCCACCGGTAACCAGCACATTGAACTTCCCCGCGGAGAAACCAAAGAACTCCAAGGCCTTGGCCCTATCCACCCTGGACATCTGGCCGCGCAAGGGATTCCCCGTCACTGCCAGGCGCGGCCCGGATACTTTAAGATACCCGGCTGTCTCGGCAAAGGATACCGCGACCCTGTCCACAAAACCTGACATCAGGCGGTTAGCCTTTCCGGGAATCACATTCTGCTCGTGGATCATCGTTTTTACCCTAAACAACCATGCCCAAAACATCGGAGCCAGCGTTTCCAGGCTGCCGAAACCCACAGCCACATCAGGCTTAAACTTTATCACGATCTTCAGGCTCTGCCAGGCTGCGGCCAGAAAATAATAGACCGCTTTAATATTTTTCGCGTTCAGCTTCAGGCTCAAACCTGAAGCGCGTATATAAAGGACCTCCCCTTTTTCCGCGTTGAAGATTACGCCGTTCTCCTTCTTCGGTAAAACCATCAACACATCCGCTCCCGAGGCCTTAAGCTGGCGCATCAGGGCGAGGGCGGGGAAAATGTGCCCTCCGCTGGAACCGGTTGCCAGCAAGACACGCGTATTCATCTTAAGGATATTCTCCGGAACGGGCGATATTGATAAGTATGCCCAGACTGACCATATCGAATATCAGGGAAGACCCCCCGTAACTGATGAACGGCAAAGGCAGTCCCTTGGTAGGGAAAATCCCGCAGGAGACCCCGATATTCACGATCGCCTTGAGTGAGATCATCAATATCAAGCCCTGAGCAAGGAAATAACCGAATTGGTCCTGGGCGTTTTTTATGATTTTAAGGCCCTGGCCGATAAAGACCATAAAGAGCACGATTATGCCGATAGTCCCGATAAGCCCAAGCTCTTCCCCGATGATCGAAAAGATAAAATCGGTATGCGCCGCCGGCAGGTAAAAAAGCTTTTGCTGGGAATGCCCGAGCCCCACGCCGAACAACCCGCCGGAACCAATAGCAATCTGCGATTGGATAATCTGGAAACCGCTGCCCTTCGGATCAAGCCAGGGGTTCAGGAATGCCATAATCCTGGCCCTGCGGTAAGGAACGCTGAAAACCAAGAGATAGGCCATCGGCAAGCTGCAAAGTATCAGGCTTAAGATATACCTGCCCCGCACCCCGGCGATATAAAGCATGATCAGGACCACGCTGCCTAAAGCAATAGTCGTCCCCAGGTCCGGCTGCAGAAGCACGAGTAAAGAAACCCCGCCCAAAACGCACATCGGGGGGACAAAGCCTTTAAGCAACGTTTTAATCTGATCCCCCTTGCGGCAGATAAAATCCGCCAGATAAATTATTACCGCCAGGTTGGCGAATTCCGACGGCTGGAAACTGATGAATTTGAACCTGAACCAGCGCCTGGCCCCGGAAACCTCCCTGCCGATGCCGGGAACGAGCACCAGGACCAGGAGGACAAAGGCCAGCCAAAGAAGCAACCGCGCGTTCTTGCGCAGCAGGCGGTAATCGAAAAGCATCGCCAGAAAAGTAAACACCAACCCTATCCCCAGGAAGACAAGATGCCGCTTGAGAAAATAAAAACTATCCCCGTATTTCTCCCAGGCATAAATACTGGATGAACTATAGATCATAATGATCCCCACGCAGACAAGCACGATCGAAACTGTGAGTAAATTAATACGTGTCTTCCTGACCATAGGTTTAAGCCGCCCTTGCCAGATCCAGGACTATTTTCTTGAAAGCCTCCCCGCGCTGTTCATAATCCTTAAACATGTCGAAACTTGAACACATTGGCGAGAACAGGACACAATCACCGGGCCTGGCGCATTTATACGAACTGATTACCGCCTCTTTCAGTGAATCCGCCTTTTCTACCGGGATCTCTCCTGCTATGTCGCCAGCGATTATATCCCTGGCCTCCCCGATCAAAAAAGCCTTCTTGACCTTGCCTCTGGCAGCGTCAAGTATGACATTGTACTTTATCCCTTTATGCCGTCCTCCGGCTATCAGGATCAACGGGTCCGGTATGTTGCTGATCGCCCAGATAGCCGAATCCGCGGTAGTCGCCTTGGAGTCATTGATAAATTTTACCCCGTTTACCAGGGCCACCTCCTCCATGCGGTGTTCCAGCCCCTTGAAATTCCCGAACACATCCAGCATATCCTCATTGCCGATCTTTAATATCTTCCCGACTTCGATTACCGCGTTCTGGTTCGGGTTAAGCCCCCCGGACTTTCCGAAGAAAACGACTTTTGATTTAGGCTCTCCGGAAATAGACTTTAGCATCGGGTCGTCGGCATTCAAAACGATAAAATCGTTTCTGTCCTGGTTCATGAAGATGCGCTTCTTGGCGGCCAAATAGTCTTCTATACACTTGTACCTGTCAAGGTGGTTGGTCGTAAGGTTCAGGATTACCGCTACCTTCGGCTTAAAACTCCTGATCGATTCCAGCTGAAAAGAACTCACCTCCAGGACGGCAAAATCCTCTTTCTTCATCTTCTCTACCTCTGAGCAGAAAGGATTGCCGATATTGCCGCATACAAACGCCTTCTTGCCGGATTTCTCCAGGATCCTGCCGATAAGAGTGGTTACCGTAGTCTTGCCGTTTGAGCCGGTCACCGCGATGATCGGGGACGGGCAAAGCATGCCTGCCGCTTCAATCTCGCTGATAACTGGCTTAGAAAGTTCTCTGGCCCAGAGTATCGGCTGGGCGTTATCCGGCACGCCCGGCGAAATCACCACCATATCCGCCCAAAAGATAAAATCCCGGCTGTGCAGGCCCAATTCCACCTTTATATCGGCAGAGGCAAGCCTGACCGCGAATTCCCGGGTATGGATATTGTCTTTGGCGTCGCTGATGCGCACGCGGGCGCCCAGAGAGTGCAAAAGGTTGGCGCAGGCCAACCCTGAACGGGCAAGCCCGACGATAGCGATGTTTTTGCCTTTGAAGAATTTGGTGTTCTGCATAAGCTTACCTGATCTTCAGGGTAACCAGGGCGGACAGGGCGAGCAGGCCCGCGATAATCCAGAACCTCACGATTACCTTATTTTCAGGCCAATTCAGAAACTGGAAATGATGATGCAAGGGCGCGATCTTAAAAATGCGTTTCTTGGTCAACTTGAAGAAGCCTACCTGCAGGATCACGGAAAACGCCTCCAGGACGAATATTCCACCGACGATGATAAGCAGCATTTCCTTCTTGATCAGCAGTGCCACTGTCCCGATCGCCCCTCCCAGGGCCAGGGACCCCACGTCACCCATAAAAATCGACGCGGGGTAACAATTAAACCAAAGGAAACCCAACCCGGCGCCGACGATACTGGCGCAGAAAATAGTCAACTCGCCCGCGCCTTCGACATAAGAAACCAGCAGGTATTGGCTCAAGTTTATATTACCCGCTATATAGCAGAGTACACTGAAAGCTATCCCCACCATCACCACTATCCCGATCGCCAGGCCGTCAAGCCCGTCGGTAAGATTAACCGCGTTGGATGAACCGGAAATCACCAGAATAACAAACAAAAGGTACAGCCCGTCCAGGTCAAGGTTGACCCATTTCAGGAAAGGAACCTCTAATCTCACGTTGTAATGGCTGTCGATAATCAATATCAAACCGAGGACCAGGCCCAGGACGACCTGGCTGGAGAATTTTACCGCTGGGCTAAGACCGGAGGCCCTCTTCCCGGTTTGCTTCAGGTAATCATCGATAAAGCCGGTGAGCCCGAGCCAGACTGTGCTGAAAAGCACGATCCAGATGCAGTGGTTGGAGATATCCGCCCAAAGGAGGGTAGAGATCACGACCGCCCCCAATATAAGGATACCGCCCATAGTCGGGGTATTCTGTTTGTGGCGGTGCAAATCGTCAAGTTTGAGGCTGTCGGCCTTGTTGATTTTTTCCCCGAGTTTAAGCTCTTTCAGTTTCCTGATCAACGGGGGGCCGAAAACCAAACTCAACACGAAAGCGGTCAACGCGGCCATTGCCGCCCGGAAAGTGATATAGCGGAAAACGTTGAACGCCGAGATAAAATCC
>CAZNGC010000089.1:0-3217 GCA_964572435.1 uncultured Planctomycetales bacterium
CGGATGCGTTGCGCGCACGCACGCGTCGACGCGCATAAAGTCAGGACCGGTTATCTGGCTACCAGCGATTGGCCTCGCCTGACTGCCGCAGCCGGCAAGCTTTCCGAGAGCCCGATATTCATCGACGATACACCGGCGATATCGGTAATGGAATTGCGCGCCAGGGCCCGCCGCCTTAAATCGCACCATGACATAAAGCTGATCATACTGGATTATATGCAGTTGATGCGCGGCTCCTTAACGAGCATGGAGAGCAGACAGCAGGAGATTTCCGAGATATCCCGTTCGCTTAAGGCCCTGGCCAGGGAATTAAGCGTTCCGGTCGTCGCCATCAGCCAGTTGTCCCGGGCGGTAGAGTCGCGTACCGACCACAGGCCGCAGTTGTCCGATTTGAGAGAGTCCGGCGCGATTGAGCAGGACGCCGATGTGGTCGTTTTGATCCTGCGAGAAGAATATTATAATCCTACTCCCGATAATCAGGGAGTAGCGGAGGCGATTATCGCCAAACAGCGTAACGGCCCCGTAGGGTCGGTGAAGATGGCTTTTATCAAAGAATTCACCAGGTTTGACAACCTGTCCAAGATGGACAGTTCGCTGGAATAATTTGCCTCCGCAAGAAACATCCCGGATAAAGGATTGATTTAGAAGGTTTATTCTTATATAATGACTAAAATGCGCAGATTAACTTTTTTCCTTTTCATATTTATTTTCCTTTCTGTTCCTGCTTGTATTCTTGCCCAGGAATCCCCGCGGCAAGGGGACCGGCAGGATGTTTCTGCTGCGGCCTCTGCCCCTGCCGAGTCCAGGAATGTTACCGCTATAGAAGTGCAGGGCAATAAAGCCATCAGCACGAACGTGATCGTTTCCAAGATGAAGACGCGTATCGGCAGTCCTTATCAGGAGACGGTAATCAGCGACGACTTGAAAAGGCTGTACCTGCTGGGTTTTTTCAGCGATATAAAGATAGATACCGAGGAATACAAAGACGGGCTTAAGGTCATCGTGAAGCTCGTGGAAAGGCCGGTTATCGAGAAGATAAATTTCTCCGGGATCGAGCGCATCACTATGAAACAGGATAAGCTTAAACAGCAGCTCAAATCCAGGGAGACTCAATACCTTGATTATCCCAGCCTTAGCGAAGACGTGCGCACGCTGAAGAAGATGTACGAAAAGATGGGGTACAGCCAGGCCGACGTATCGTATAAGGTAGATCTTGTCCCCGAGACGAATAAGGCGACGGTGAATTTCAGCGTCAGCGAAGGCCAGAAGCTGCGCATCAAGGACATTATCATAAAAGGCAACGCCTCTTTTCCTGCCGGCCGCATCCTGAAGCTGCTCAAGACCAAGCGCGCCTGGTTCTTTAACGCCGGGGTGCTTAAGGATGAAGTGTTGAAAGAAGATATGGAGCGCATCAAGTCATTTTACCAGCAAGGGGGCTTTACCGACGTGGCGGTAGAATATGAGGTCAGCCCCGACGCGGATAAGCCGTACCTGCTTTATATCATCATCAGGATTACCGAAGGCAAAAAATACCTTGTGGGTTCGGTCATCGTGAGGGGAAACAGCGATATCGGGGAGAAGGCGATCCTTAGCCGTCTTGGTGAATGTGTCCCGGGGAAGGTCTTTAGCAGCGAGGCGATGAAAAAAGATATCAACGGCATACAGGGGTTGTATTTTGACCGCGGTTATATTTCCGCCCAGGTGCAGGAGTCGACTGTCGTCAACCCGGAGACGGGGCGCGTGGATATCACCTATTCGATTGTCGAGAACCAGATAGTTTACGTGGACAAGATCAAGGTCCGCGGGAATATCAAGACCAAGGACGTGGTCATCCGCAGGGAGATGAGGCTGCATCCCGGGGACAGGTTTGACGGCGAAAAACTGCGCCGCAGCAAGGAGAGGCTGACCAACCTGGGGTATTTCGAGGATGTCAGCTACGATACCGAAGATACCCAGAGCCCGGAAAAGAAGAATTTGATAGTCGACGTGAAGGAATCCAAGACCGGCTCGTTCAGCTTCGGAGGCGGCTACAGCACGGTGGACCAGTTCGTCGGTTTCGTGGAGGTGGAACAGAAGAATTTCGACTGGAAGAACTGGCCTTATTTTACCGGCGCCGGACAGGACCTGAAAGTGCGCGCTTCCATCGGCAACTTGAGCAACGGATTCGATTTGAGTTTTACCGAACCCTGGCTTTTCAATTACCCGGTTTCTTTCGGTTTCGACCTTTACCGCCGCACACATGACCGGGATACGGATACCGGATACGGCTATGATGAGAAGGTTACCGGAGGGGATATCCGCCTGGGCAGGGAGTTATCCGAATACCTCAAAGGCAACATTATGTACCGTTTGGATGAGGTTGACCTTAGCAACCCCTCCAGCAGCGACACCGACCTGACCGACGAAATGGGGAAGAACCTGATCAGCACGCTTTCCCCGAGCCTGACTTATGATTCAAGGGATAATGTCTTCGATACCCGTAAAGGTAACCTGGTTACCGCTTCATTTGATTTTGCCGGCGGCCCGCTGGGCGGAGACAAAAACTTTACCAAATTCTTTGCCCGGGCATCGCATTATTTCCCCATGCCCAGGAACGCCGTGCTGGAAGTAAGAGGAAGGCTGGGCCTGGCTGAACCTTACGGCGACACGAGCAAGATCCCTATCTATGAAAGATTCTTTGCCGGCGGCGCCTATACGATCAGAGGTTATGAAGAAAGGAAGGTCGGCCCGGTAACCAATGATGGGGATCATGACCCGCTGGGCGGCGCTTCCATGGCCATCGGTAATATAGAATATACCTATCCGCTGTTTAGTTTCTTGAAGGTCGCGGCTTTTTATGATATCGGTAATGTCTGGGAGAAGGTCGGGGATATCTTCTCCAACAAGAACGCCAACGGCGTGGAGAACAGCGGCGGTTTGAAATCCAGCGTGGGTTTGGGGCTGCGCATCAGGACGCCGATTGGGCCGATCATGCTGGATTACGGTATCCCGTTTGACAAGGAACCTGGAGAGGACAGCAAGAAGAGCGGGCAGTTCCACTTCAGCGCCACTAACAGTTTTTAACGGATAATTATTAACAGATCGACCGTATAATTACCGCTAAGGTGCCTTACGGCCAATACGCCCTGGTGGGCAGCACCCGGCCAGTAAGGAAGCGGCCGGTACGCCCTGGTGGGCAGCACCCGGCCAGTAAGGAAGCGGCCGGTACGCCCTGGTG
>CAZNGC010000089.1:3317-5282 GCA_964572435.1 uncultured Planctomycetales bacterium
GGCAGGAGGAGAAAGAGGATGAAAAGGATATCGGTAGTTTTAGGTGGATTGTTTATCGGCTTATTTCTATTTACCGCCGCCGCGCAGGCTGCCGATAAATTCGGCTATATCGATTTAAGCCGTACATTCGCGGAGTATAACAAAACAAAGAGTTACGACAAGACTCTCAACGATAAAGAAAAAGCGTATACCGACGAACGCGACAAAAAAGTGTCCGAGCTAAAGGCCCTGCAGGATAAGTACAATTTGCTCAACGACAAGGAGAGGGAGTCCAAGAGGCCGGAGATTGAGAGCAAGATGAAGTCTTTCCAGGATGCCGACCGCCAGAAACAGGAGGCTTTGCGCAAGGAGCAGGACGAAAAGATGAAGGAGATCCTCAAGGATATCGAGGAGGCGGTAAAGAAGTATTCTGAAAAGGAAGGCTACACCATGGTATTCAACGACCGCGTTCTGGTTTACCAGAATAAGACCATGGATATCACCAACCAGATTATCGAGGCGCTGAATAAAGGCGGAAAATAAGCCGGGGGTGCGGCGATGCTGCAGAAGACGCTTAATGAAATAGCCAGCCTGGTCGACGGCAAGGTTGTCGGCGACGGGGGAGTGTTGATCACCGGGGTTTCCGGAATCAAGGAGGCCGCTGAAGGAGATATTACATTTTTGGCCAATCCCAAATACAGCTCGCTTATGGACAAGACCCGTGCTGCGGCAATTATCACCTCCGCGGACGCGCAGAATACCTCCAAGCCGGTTATCGTTACCGAAAATCCTTCCCTGGCCTTCGCCAAGATCATCTCCATGTTTATGCCCGATGATGCGGCTCATCCCCAGGGGATAGATTATACCGTAGTCATGGGGAAAAATGTGACCCTGGGCAAGGACGTGGCGCTCGGGCCGTACGTGGTTATCGGGGATAATGTTTCCATCGGGGACAATACGATAATCTACGCCGGATGCTTTATCGGGCATCACACCAGGATAGGTTCGAACGCCCTGATTTACCCGCATGTCTCTGTCCGCGAGAGGGTGAGTATTGGCAACCGGGTGATCATACACTCCGGCACGGTCATCGGCTCGGATGGTTTCGGGTTTGCCACGATCAAGGGTTCACACCATAAGATCCCCCAGGTGGGGATAGTCGAGATCGGAGACGATGTGGAGATCGGGGCCAACGTCACTATCGACAGGGCGCGTTTCAATAAGACGGTGATCGGCCGCGGGACGAAAATCGATAACCTCGTTCAGATAGCGCATAACGTGGTTATCGGAGAGAATTCCCTGATCGTCGCCCAGGTTGGTATATCCGGCAGCACCATACTCGGCAATAACGTGACGCTGGCCGGCCAGGCCGGGCTTGTCGGCCATATTACCGTCGGGGATAACGCGATCGTTACCGCGCAGTCAGGGGTAGCTAAATCCGTCCCCGCGGATACGATGTTTTCCGGCACTCCTGCCAGGCCTTTCATGACCAGCCAGAGAGTTAACGCCAGTATGCAGAACCTGCCCAAGCTTTTTGAAATAGTCAAGGACCTGAAGAAAAGGATCGAGGAGCTGGAGACAAGGCTGAACGTTAAATAAATGGAAAAACAAAGGACGATCGCCGGCCAGGTCTCCCTTTCGGGGATCGGGATACATACCGGCAATAAAGTGAATATTACGCTTAAGCCGGCGGGGCCGGGCAGCGGGGTGGTTTTTGTGCGTAAAGATATCCCCGGCTCAAGGATCCGCGCCGGGGTAGAGTCGTTTTTGGCGGATAAGTTCAGCAGGCGCAGTTCCGTCGGCAGCGGCCCGGCGGAAGTGCAGACGATAGAGCACTTGATGGCCAGTGCCTCCAGCCTGGGGATAGACAATATCGAAGTAGAGATTGACAGCAACGAACTTCCCGGTTTGGACGGAAGCGCGCTCAAGTTCGCAGAAGCGCTGGAGAAAGCAGGGATAGCCGAGCAGGATAATGAGAGATACGTG
>CAZNGC010000090.1:0-5240 GCA_964572435.1 uncultured Planctomycetales bacterium
TAGGCGCATTAAAGCCGGGGGTAGATTATGTCAGGGGAATTCTGATGACACTCCTGTTGAAAAAATATGTAGTTGCAGGAGTAAAGCCTGTTATAACCGAAGATAATATACAGGGCTTTCTTGATTGGCTTGAGGCTTCTAATGAATTTAAACATGAGCTGAAAAGGATAAAAGTATTTACTAATTATCTTTCTCAGAAAAATAATGACGAATCCGAGAAGTTGTTTTCAGATATTGTCCGGTTGGCGGATTGGTTTGAAGCGGAAAGACAGATTAAGGCCGAACTTAGCAGGGGCATCTTTTAAACATTTTGACCCGGAGGGATAAATGAGGGCGTATTTATTTACATTGCTGCTGGCGGCTATCTTAGTACTTGGTTCTGCCGCATGCCTAAAAGCCGAGATCGGTGATGAGGATATGCGCTGGGGATGCACGCCGGTACATAAACTGGAAAGAGGCCTGGTGAATATTTGTACGTTCCCGCTTGAATTACCGGCAAGTATGATCAGTGTTGCCGATGAAAAAGGCGAGGTCTTCGGTTTTATCATCGGAGCGGTGGAGGGCCTTGCCGCATCCGCTTTCAGGGGGGTGTCCGGAGTTTATGACACGTTGACTTTCTTTATTCCTTCCTACAGGAAGCCGCTTATGCAGCCGGAATACGCCATCCAAAGCCTTGAAAACGCCATGCGGGATTAACCGGGAGTCTTTATGTCTGACAGAGACAAGGATAAAAGGTTATTTTCAAGCCATGCCTTCAGGGATTTGATCGTTATTGCCCTGGTTTTCTTTTTGGTGCTGGTCGTTTCGTTGTTCTTCGATATTTTCGCTTTCATATTGGTTTTGCTCAAGAAATACCCCGGGGCGCTGGTTTATATCGATGAGGTCATTGTCGGGCTACTGACGCTTAGTATAAGTTTTGCTGTTTTTGCCTGGCGCAGGTGGGTTGAGTTGAAGAAAGAGTCGGCTGAACGCATAAGGGCGCAGGAGGAGTTGCTTAGGACCGCCAATACCAGGGTTGAAACTGAGAGGATAATCAGCAAACAACTCCATATTGAAATCGAACAACGTAAAAAGCTTAACGGAGGACAATAATGAACCAGTTTATATATATTGTTTTGGGTTTTGTTGCCGGGTCCTTAAGCGGAATCCTTGGCATAGGAGGAGGGGTGGTATTGATCCCGGCCCTTGTTTTTATTTTCGGTCTTACTCAACTGCAGGCTCAGGGGACGACATTGGCATTGATGGTTCCCCCTATAGGATTGCTTGCCGCACTGCGCTATTATCAGGCTGGAAACGTCAAACTGGGCATGGCAGGTTTTATTTGTTTTGGATTTCTTATCGGAGGTTTTTTCGGAGCAAACCTGGTTCAAAACCTACCGGAGATTATTCTAAGAAGGATTTTTGCCGTTTTTTTATTGTTTGTTTCCCTGCGTATGTTTTTTGGGAAGGTGTGAGAATAAAAGGAAATAGATGAACCTGTTATTATTCCTTATCGTTATAGGTATATCTTTTATAATAGTAAAGATCGGGGCCTTGATATTTCATTTGACCGGGCTTCCCTGGTCTTTGGCTACATTCCAGGCGTTATCTTGTTTTACAGGAACGGGATTTACCACCCGCGAATCAGAGTTGATTACCAATAATCCCCAAAGAAGGAAGATCGCTTCAGTCTTGATAATCCTGGGCCATGCAGGATTGGTAACTTTAATTGCAACATTCGCCAACTCTTTGAGGACAGACCTGGTAACCATATACAGGATACCTTTTCTTAATTCGATCGTGCCGTCTTATTGGGTTCCCTGGGTTAATTTGATGATTATTATCCTGGGGGTATATGTTATATATAAGGTTATTGTTAACTCAAGGCTCGCCGCGAAATTGACCGGCATGCTTAAGGAGCATTTAGTCAGCAGGCAAATTGTGCAGCCGGTTGCTTTTGAGGAATTGATAGGGGTAGCCGGCGGTTACGGGGTTTCCCGGGTTGAAATATGTAAAGGCAGCCCGGTATTGGAAAAGACTTTAGGGGAAATAGAGTTATCCAGGCATAATATTTCTATCTTAGCGTTAGAAAGGGGAGGCAGGATAATTCCCAGCCCTTCCTTAGAAGTCAAAATTATTCCGGGTGATAGTTTTATTTGTTTTGGCAGGATGGAGGATATCCGCGAGAAGATGTGTGTGGGAGGCATATAATGATCGAAAGGATAATAAGGCATAAATATTTCTTTCATATCCTGGCAGTCGTAGTTATCATTGCCACAACAGCGTTTTTTATTATCTTCAGCGGTACATCCAACTAAGCTATATTCTGGGATAACTTCTATTACCGTTAAGAACCTATTTAACCCAGGGTGGGGGTTTCTAAACGGACTGAACGGATATTGCAATATGAGGGTTGAACGACTAGTTCAACCCTCATATATTTCTTGACAAACCACACATTTGTGTGGTATATGTATAGACATGGAAAAGAAACCGTATTTAACTCCAAAGCAGGAGAAAGTGCTTAATTTTATAAGGAAACGGGTAGGGGAGAGGCTCCCTCCTACTATCCGCGAGATAGGAGAGGAGTTGGGATTTAAATCTACCGGTACAGTACGCGACTATCTTAAAGTCTTAATGCAGAAAGGATTGGTGAGGAGGATGAACAATAAATCCAGGGCGATCGAGCTGGCTGAACGTGCATCTTTGAAGATACCGATAATCGGCACGATTACTGCCGGCAGGCCTAATCTGGCTTATGAAGAAATCCAGGGCTATGTAGATGCCGATGATTTATTCCTTGGCCGGCTGGGTTTTGACGATGTTTTCGCTTTAAAGGTTAAAGGCGATAGCATGGTCGATGCAGGGATACTTGATGCGGATATTGCGGTGATCAAGAAACGTCCGGATGCCGATAATAATGATATAGTTGCCGCTTTACTGGATGGCAACGAGGTTACTTTAAAGAGGCTGCGTAATAAAGCAGGCAAGTTTTACCTGGAAGCTGCTAACCCGAATTATCCGCCGATTTTCGAAGAATTCAAGGTGATTGGAAAACTCATTACGGTAATCAGAAAGTACTAATCAGGGACGGTTCTCAACTCAAAGCTAAACTGTCCCCTGGGCGGGGGACAGTTTTCCTTTGTTTTGAGAACCGTCCCTAAGGAGAATATGTGCAGAACAGTTTTAATCCTAAGGCGCGCTGGGACAGGTTTGAACCCGGGGTTGCCGCTGATCCGGATATCCTGAACGAGCGGGTAGATGTTGTGGCGTTATTTAAAGGCGCCAGGATATTCCCGAAGAGCTTTAATTGGCGGGGTAAGGATTATAAGGTAGAGACAATTACTTACAATTGGCAGGAACGCCTTGGCCAGGCGTTGATCAGTTATTTTTCCGTACTTTCCAGCAGCCAGGTATACCAGATTTCGTTCAATAATTCCACCTTCCGCTGGCAGATCGATAAACTCATACAGTAAAAATTCGAACACCTTAAGATTTGATTTAGTTTGAGCAGGAGGAAGATCGCTGTGATTATGCATATTGATATGGATGCTTTTTTCGCTTCGATCGAGGAAGCGGTTAATCCCAGGCTTAAAGGCAAGCCTTTGGTTGTCGGCTCGCGCGGGAATAAGATGCATACCGTGGTATGCGCGGCAAACTATCCGGCCAAACTTCTGGGAATCCATTCCGGAATGCCTACCAGGAGAGCTTATAGTATTTACTCTAAGTTAGAATTTGTAGCTGCTGACCAGGCTAAATACATCTGGACTTCCGAGCAAATCCTTGAGCTGCTTAGAGAGTATGGATTACCGCTTAATTATGTCTCAATCGATGAATTTCAGCTGGACCTTAGCGGTTTGGCTGGGATAGACCCGGTAAGTTTAGGTAAAGAGGTTAAAGCGCGGATATGTGCAAACTTTAACATTACCGCTTCGATAGGGATAGCTAAGAACTGGCTCCTGGCCAAGCTTGCTTCAAAGATAAATAAGCCTGATGGTTTGGCTGTAATAGACGATTCAAACTTTGAACAGACTTTGCGCCGGACGCGCCTGGATAAGCTTTGCGGCATGGCCGGTAAGAACGGCCGGCTGCTTATGGAAGGCGGACTGAAGACATGCTGGGACCTATACCTAAACTTACCGGGATTCTTCGATAATAATCCCGGTAAGTTTGAGGAAAATCCCGGTAAAACTGATGAAATGCCAAAATCAATAAGCCATTCATATACCTTACCGAGATATGAATCAAACCCCCAGGTTATCCGGGCATGGATCAGGATGTTGTCGGAAATGGTCGCTGTCAGGCTTAGACAGCAAGATTTAGTCAGTCAGGCTGTGCATCTTTGGCTTAATGGCCCGGAAATCGGGGGTTTTGGTGCCCAGAGAACATTTCAGGCCCAGATTGATGACGGTTATGAGATCTGCCAAAGGAGCCTTAAAATAATGGATAGATCAGGGTTTAGAAACCCTAAAATAAGGGCAATCGGGGTCTCCTGCGGCGCTATTTCTAAAAAGAGTTACCAGCCGTTGCTTAATGAAGAAAACCGCAGGAAGGGGCTTATCCAAGCCCTGGATGCCATAAATAACCGTCTTGGAGAGGGGGTAATCTATCCGGCAATTACCGTTCTTACCCGTTAAGTAAAAATTCTTCATTAAGAGCAGAAAATCCTGGTATTATTATAAAGAAACTCTCTGCAGATTGTTAAGTTCTTAGAATATCGGTAAGTTTGAGTAAATAAGAAAGACGCTTTCCACAGCTAAAAAACACCCTAACCTAAGCCATTATCTCTCATATATTTATAGACACTTACGGAAGATTGTGAAGTTAACATAAGATATATTATAGGAAGTACACCCATGGGGTAAATAACCCAAGTTTTGGCCCTGGATGGTAATAAATTGTAAGATTTTAGACTTAATTTATGCTTCTATTTAAGATTCAGGTTGGGGTTTTTGTTGCGGTTCTTCTTTTTGTTCAGCTGGTTTTTGCTGGTCCTGGCGGGTACTGATTATATACTGGCCGCCCTGTATCCTGATTGCCGAGCCGGTAGTTATTCCCTTGGCTATAAGGCTATGCGCCTTTCTAAGGATCCTGCTAAAGGTCTGCTGGGATATGCGCATGGATTTAGCCGCTTCTTTCTGGCTTAGGCCTTTATAATCAGCCAGGCGCAAGGCCTCAAACTCGTCTATTTTAAGCTCAACCTCGTCAGGCCTTTTTGTGTTTATACCTTAAAAACCTTATCGCCTTGCCTTACCCTGGAG
>CAZNGC010000091.1:0-5229 GCA_964572435.1 uncultured Planctomycetales bacterium
AAACGATTTTACTATCACGAACGGTTCGGTTATTGAAGACCCATCGGCAGCAGGGAGGGTGATTGTCCGTTTTAGAGACACCTCGTGTTTAAGCCATATGAGTGATGCCGATATAGCTTTATTGCTTTCTGATGTTGGGTTAGAAGCATGTGGAGAGGTAGTAGCTGTTGAGATCACCAGGTTGAATTCAGGAGATGCCAAGAGCTCCTCCCCTTTAACTGATAGCCCATCCCTGGGGAAGGGGTCTTCTTGGTTGGGTTTGCGTATTCTGGATCATCAAATAGATTCTGAAATTGCCGAAAGAGAATGGCTTTTAAAAAGCAGGGAGCAATTAAGGAAACTGATCGATTACCGGCAATTGGATGTTATTGGGGCAGTAAGTACAATCCGCGGCTTGATTTCCGGATTGGATAATAAACGTAAAAGAGAAAAGAAAGAAGCGGCGGAGGAATTGTCGCGCGCGTTGGATCATATAACATCCGGAGATCCCGGACGGTGGAGAGAATATTTGGATTCAGCCTGGAGATTATTGGGTTTAAGGTTAAATGAGGTGGAAAAGATCATCCACAGGCTCGATTCATCCAGGCAGGATTCCATATATTCGCGTATTGCCCTGCGCAATGATTTTCTTATGGATAAGGCAGCCAAGATTTTGCATAGCCTGGGGTATTCTGTTTCGCTTGCCCGGAAGATCCTTAAGGAAGACCTGCTTAATCCCGGAAATCGCGCGAATGTCTGCCTGCGTGAACCGGAGTTTTTCGGGTTGCTTAATCTGTTCCGGGTGGTTGACGATATGGATCCTCTCCCGGGAAAAGATAGCATGCCGTTGTATAAGCAGGTGTTTGATTTTATGAGAGACAAAATTGTCTATTCCAGGCTGCTGGCCAAATTCATGAAATATTACCGCAATGCCTATGTTAAATCCATCCTGGAGGGTTCACCGGAGATTAAGACGCGCCAGGACGCTTTTAACCGGACGTTCTTGGAATTTTGCCGTTTATCAAATTCAGTAAGGGGGTCTCCGGAATTGTGCTGGGCAATGTTCTATCAGGCTGCATTTATCTCTCCTTTCAGCAACTCCTGTCCGAGTAAACCGAATCCAGTATTTACAGCGCTTTCCGAGTACATAAGCCGCAGGCAGATCGCAAAGGCGGGTTATGGATGTATATCTAAGTTTTTTCTCCAAGAAGAATGTGTTTTGTCTGCGGATGAACAGTCGATTTTCGATTCAGCTGTAAATCTTCCCGAAATATATTATAAATCCTCCAGCTCTCCGGTTTACCCTGCTAATTCCTTGAGCGCCATGCACAGGATTTTCGCTGATTTCGCCACGGGACCGGGGTCAAAAGTATCGGTTATTATACAGGTAAAACAGTCTGACGGAACCGTAAGGGTTGAAAAATTCTGTTTTCCGGAAGAACTTCCAGATGAGAATGCGAATTTAATTATCGATTACGCCGCCGGTTTGATAAATGCCTCTATTTTCGGGGCCCAGGAAGTGGCTGTTATATTTGACGGCCTGGAAGATTCTTCGCGCCGTTTTATATTTGAGAACATCAAGTCTTTAATTGAATCGCCCCAGAGGAAGACAGGGCTGCATGCCAATTATGGCCAGCCGATATACTGGTATCTGGATGAGCCATTGGTCAAAGAAGAGGTTGTTGTTTGCGAAAGGCGGAAGGCCGTAGATTATGATAAAGGCAGGGGGATCGGCGTGGATATCGGCGTTGAGTCCTTCCAGGTTGTAATTGTTGATTCCGGGAAGATTATCTACGCGCAAGAGTTTTATTTATCCGACTATCTGAAAGATCCTATCGGGGTAGTTGTTGAGAAAGAAATACGCCAGGCAGCTAAAGAATATAATATCCCGCTGGGGGGAATGGATATTTGCTGCGCTATCCCCGGCCTGGTGAATCCTGAAGGCAAGATCGTGGATTTGACGAATTTAGAAGTTCGCAAACCCGGGTCTATCCAATCGCTTGAAGACTTGAGGGCCAGGATGAGCTGGGGCAGGACCAGGATCTTTTTTGAAAACGAGGCGGATGCCTCCGCGGGATACCACGCCTTTATCGGCGGGTATCAAGAAGGTTTGGTTGTGGCGTTTTCTTTGGGTGAGGGGCTCGGATTCAGCATACTTAAAGACGGTGAGTTCATATCCGGGCCGAAAGAGGCACATAAAAGGATAGACTATTCGAGTGATGCCCCGGTTTGCGCCTGCGGAATTCATGGCTGCTCCGAGATCATGGCCAATTCTTCTTTTGTTTTGAGTTATGTCGCGAGATTGGCGGAAGAATACAATATCAATTTACCGGATGGATTCTACGGAGCGCTTGAAGTGTCGGATATTATTTTGATGTTTAAATCTAAGGATAAGGTTTTACGTAGTATTGCCAATGATGTTTTTATGCGGGTAGGTAAAAATCTCACCCCGCTGTGCGCAGAGGTAAGCAGGATTTTACGCGAGCCGGAATTCAAGGTGATTTTGACCGGTGAATTGGCTGGAGCCTGGCAGATTATCAAGAATGGCCTTGAAGAAGAGATAGGATTGAATTACCCCGGGTTGAATATTAAGGTTGTTTCTGTTGTCGCGGGCGATACGATTGAACTGGGTGAACATTTTAGGCGAGCCGGAAATTCATGGCATGGCAGTATTGGCGCTTACCTGTTGAGTTTGCAGGCTCAACAGGTCAGGAAAATGGATGCAAGGTGTATTTGTTTGCCTCGAATAAGCGAGGATGATACGTATTCTTTTACGTTTGAAGTGGTCTCGAGGTATTCACGCATAGGGAAATTAGTCGATATTCTTGAAGCGATAATGAGCAAGGGAGCCAGGGTCACCGGTTTAAGCAAAGAGACGCATTACTACAGGCGTATCTGGACAGTTGATATCTCCGGTGTAGCCAGACAGGAAGATATGGCCGGCATTATAAACGCCTTGAGGTGTATTCCTGATACCAGCAAAAGGGTCATGAATACAAAGTCATGGATATTGGAGTTTGAGATTGCGCATGAACAGGATAAGATGAGGGTGATCCAGGAGCTTACCCGGCACAGGATCAAGATAAAACACTTTTTTGCCCCGCGTTTTTCCCAAGAGACAAGTAAAAGGCAGGTTTTCTTTGAAGTCAATGTCCCGAAACAACTGAATATCCTGAAAATAAAAGGTATCATCCAGAAGCTTCCCGATGTAGGAATTATCAAGCTTAGGCCCGGCAGGATAATCGATGAGATAGCCTCGGGATTTAAGGATACCCTGCATAAAACCGGGATTATTTTTACCAGGGATGAATGGAAATTAATTAAGAAATCCCTGGAGCTTATCGCGAATAGACATTTAAGCCAGGTTAGAAAAGACAGGAGGAATCCTTATATAAGCCACCATATAGGAGGAGTTGAAATCCAGATTAGTGCCGGGATCAGGGATAAGATTGCGATATTCGCGATGCTCCTGCACGATGCTGTGGAAGACGGAGACGTTAATGAAAAGGAAGTCCGTTTATACTTCGGTAAACTGCTTGCCGGAATAGTCATGCTTCTGACGAGGAAGGGCGAAAAGACATTCAGGAGCGAAGCGCGTTACCTGGAGAGGATAATTAAATATTTCTTATCGGAAGATAAGGAAGAAGTTGAGAAAGCGGTCTATGCCATATTGGTTAAATTACCGGATAGGATTAACAATTTACAGAATTTGAAATATAACGACGATCAATTCCAGCGCCATGTTTATTTTTCTACCATTGACAGGTTTGTAAATTTTGCCGATGCCGTCGAGAGGAATATCGAGATTATAAGCGACGAGAAGGTCCGGGCGGAGGTCAAGGTGCTTCTTCATATTTTAAGACAAACCATCATTGAAGTAGGCGAACAGCTTGGTTTTGTAGACGCACGGGGGATTATCAATAACGGAAAACTGCAAGTCTATTTGAAAAGTTCCCGTGATGTAAAAGGCTTGCCTGCGGCGGAAAGAGAAAAATATGATTCGCGGTACTATCAAGAGGTATTAAATAAGATTATAAAACAGGAGGCTAGCTCTCCCGTTGGCCGGAATATGGCCGCTGTAGTATATTTCAGCGATAAGGATTTGTTAGCAGGCGAAGAATACCCCGCGGAGATCAACGCTTTAGGCGGCAGAATCTTCCGGGCAGTCGGCTTAAAGGAGAATATTATTTCCGGGTCCAGGGCTACCAAAGAAACATTGCTTAACAGTATTGTTTGCAACAGCGGATTTTCTCCGTCCGGCATCTATTACTTTTTTGAATTTGAGGGGGAACCCGTAGCTATTATTAAGCTTAATAAATTTGACTTTCTTTCGTTTGGCATGATAAAACCGGAAATTAGCCCGTTGCTTGAGATTATAAATAGATTAATATCCGTAGAGGTAGAAAAATACGGCGGCCTGGCACAGTCTTCGCTTCGTTTTGAATTGTTTGAGACTACTTATTTTGAGAAGGAAAAGCAGGAAATAGCCAGCGGACTGGATGCTTATACGGGATATGTAGATAATCATCAATCCCGGCTGAAGGCGCATCTTGATATCTGCCGTCCGTGGAATAGCGCCCTTGTGAGGTTAATGCCGAATATAAAAGATGATGATACCAGGGAAGTAATTGTGACCTTTGATCCGCGGGTTATGTGCTCAAGTTCTCCGATAGCTGAAAGACTTCGCACGGTCAATTCCGCGTTCATGAGGGCATTGCACTTGAGCCATAGTATTTATCCTGGGCCGGTTCCGGGAAAGTTTGGCTTGATAGAAACAGGGAATCGTTCTGTTGCTTTGGATTTTAAAGCGGGGTCGTTTAGAGAGATATCAAAGTTTTTCAAAGAGATTAAGGTTGCAGAAAACAAAAGGATAAAAGAAGATTTTATATCGCAAGTCCTGGGGATTTGTAACGCAAATCTGGAGAGGGCGGGGGAGATTATACGGCAGTTTGATATTGTTTGCGGTTTAAATCTGTACAGGAAGCTTGGCGGTTCTATAGATGGATGCAGGCGTATTTTTACGGGGTCATATCAGTCTGGCAGCAGAGATCCGTTTATTGAATTCTTTGGAATGGTTTCCAGGGAGCTTAAGGGCAGGGTGGTAGATTGTGTTGTTCAGTCCAGGTTGGGAGAATTAATGGAAATCTACCATTTTATTTCCTGGTTTATGCTGCATATTTCTGCGCTTTTGCAGGGTGAAGGAACCGGTATATTGGAAGAAAATATTGGGTTACCGTCTTTGATAGAAGA
>CAZNGC010000092.1:0-5192 GCA_964572435.1 uncultured Planctomycetales bacterium
CCGCCCTGTTTTGGATTGTAGCTTGTTGTATTTTCCTGTTTTAATACATTCCTCCGCCCATACCTCCCATCCCGCCGGCACCCGGCATCGGAGGCATTTTCTCCTCTTTCTCCGGTTTATCGGCAATCAGGGTTTCGGTAGTGAGCAATAACGCGGCGATACTTGAAGCGTTTTGAAGAGCCGAACGCGTAACTTTCGTAGGATCGATTACGCCGGCCTCGAACATGTCGACGTAAGAATCCTGGCTCACATCGTAACCTATATTGGTTTTTTCTTCTTTGATCCTTTGAACGACCACCGAGCCTTCCAGCCCGGCATTCTGGACTATCTGCCTCAAGGGTTCTTCTATCGCGCGCTTTATGATATTGGCGCCTATTTTTTCATCTCCGTCGAGCTTCAGTTTATCCAAAGCGGATATGGTGCGGATCAACGCTACCCCGCCTCCGGGGACGATCCCTTCTTGGGTTGCCGCGCGCGTAGCGTGCAAAGCATCTTCCACGCGGGATTTCTTTTCTTTCATTTCAGATTCGGTAGCTGCCCCGTCATTGATCACTGCCACTCCGCCGGACAGTTTTGCCAGGCGTTCCTGGAGTTTCTCTTTGTCGTAATCTGAATCAGTCTCGTCGATTTGTTTCTTGAGCTGGGAGATCCTGGCGTTTATCGCCTGGTTCTTACCGGCCCCTTCGACGATTGTCGAATTCTCCTTGTCGATCTTTACTTTCTTTGCCCGTCCGAGGTCTTCGATATCCACATTCTCGAGCTTGATACCAAGGTCTTCGGTCAGGGCTTTACCGCCGGTAAGAATAGCGATATCCTCCAGCATAGCCTTACGCCTGTCACCGTAACCCGGGGCTTTCACCGCGCAAGCTACAAAGGTACCGCGGATCTTGTTTACCACCAGGGTTGCCAGCGCTTCACCGTCAACTTCTTCGGCAATGATCAACAACGGTTTGCCGGAGCGGGCGATCTTTTCCAAAAGCGGCAGGATATCCTTGATCGAAGATATCTTTTTTTCGTAAATGAGTATATACGGATCTTCCAGGAGTACTTCCATTCTTTCAGCGTCTGTCACGAAATAAGGAGAGAGATACCCCTGGTCAAACTGCATGCCCTCTACGACATCCAGCGTAGTAGCGGTGGATTTAGCTTCTTCAACGGTGATTACGCCGTCTTTGCCGACTTTGTCCATGGCTTCGGCAATCAGCTCGCCGATGTTTGTATCCGAGTTAGCGGCGATACTGGCTACCTGGGCTATCTCTTTTTTGTCCTTGATCGGAGTGGAGAGCTTGCCCAATTCGTCAACTATCTTCTCAACCGCTTTTTCTATGCCGCGTTTCAAAGCCATGGGGTTTGACCCGGCGGTAACGTTCTTTAAGCCTTCACGGTAAACAGCCTCGGCCAATACCGTAGCCGTAGTGGTCCCGTCGCCGGCGATCTCCGAGGTTTTTTCCGCGACCTCTTTGACCATTTGCGCGCCCATATTCTCGAAAGCGTCTTCCAGGTCAACTTCTTTAGCGACGGTTACCCCGTCTTTGGTGATCGTGGGTGAACCGAACTTTTTGTCGATGACTACATTGCGTCCTTTGGGGCCAAGGGTTACCTTTACCGCAGCGGCCAGCTGTTCTACGCCGCTTAGTATCTTGCGGCGTGCTTCGTCACTGTATAACAATTGCTTTGCCATATATCCTCCTATTTGATGATTGCCAAGATATCTTCTTCGCGTAAGATAAGTAATTCTTCCCCGTCTTTGGTGGTAATTTCGTTGCCGGAATATTTTCCGTATAATACCTTATCTCCGACTTTTACTTCCGGGGCTTGCACAGTACCGTTTTCAAGCACCTTGCCCTTTCCTACAGCCACTACTTTTGCTTCCTGCGGTTTCTCTTTTGCGGTATCCGGCAGGACGATTCCACCTCTGGTTTTCGTTTCCGCTTCCAGGGGCTTGACAACAACACGGTCGCCTAATGGTTTAATCTCCATCTGTCACCTCCTCAGTAAATGTTGGTAAGTTTAGCACTCTTTTCTCTAGAGTGCTAATTATAAACAAAAAAAATATCTTGTCAAGGGTTTTTATTTAATCCACTGCCTGCGCGCCTGATTGGATATCGAGTTTACCATATTTTCCATCCTGGAGGCACTGTTTACCAGTATAAATTCACCGTCTTTGTATGCAAACTCCAGCGAGTAGATACTGGTTACCGTGTAATAGAACAGCTTTGTGTCGCTGGTATTCGGATGGTGATACTTTTCGGCGTATAGTTCTTCTTTTACGGCCACTACGCCTTTGTACGGCGAGGTGATCGATTCCGTCTTGATTACATCGCTGTCGTTCACGTCGTATCTGTAACCTCTTAAGTAATAATCGTAACGCACAGGCGGCAGGATTATCGCGGTGCGCGGCTGCTTATCCCAGTCTTGTTCGATAAATTTACCCAGCTGTCCGTCCTTTTCTTTTTCCATAGCGGTTATCCAGGTTTCGGTTGCCTGCCCAAGCTGGAAATTCAGCTGCGCGGTAAGCTCGCCCTGTTTCTCCTGTTTTTCTTTCTCGTAATCTTTCAGCGCCTGTTCAATGGCTACTTTTGCGTCTTTGGCGTTTTCAGGCTTATCAAGCACGTCCTGGGCCAAGACGGTACCGGCGAAGGTAATTAAAAAGATGGCCGCGGCCGGAAGGATAGCATTAAATAAGTTTCTCGATTTCATTTCGGTAAACAAGGTTTATTCCTTTCAAGGTCAGGTTTCTATCGATTTTAAGATTCATTCCGGAATATTTCTTCAACAAAAGGATGTCTCCTCCCGTGCCGACAATCGTAGTATCCTTACCGAGGAGCTTTTTCATCCTTCCGGCTATACCCTCGCAGGCATCCGCGCTTCCGAATACGGCGCCGCTCAACATGCCGTCTTTGGTATTCCTGGCGATAAGGGTCCGGGGGGCGCGAAGCTTGATTACTGGCAATGCCGCTGTCTTCTCATTCAGCGCCTCAAGCGCAATCCTCATACCCGCGCAGATCACCCCGCCCATATACCTGTTTTCTTTATCAATAGCATCGATTGTGGTGGCGGTCCCTGAATCGATGGCTATCAGGGGTTTTCCGTAAATGAGGCTTGCGGCATAAGCGTTGACCAGGCGGTCCTGCCCCAATTGTTTCGGCTGAAGATATAGATTCTTTATCGGGACAGTTACATCCTTACCTATTATATACGGTTTTCTGCCGGTTACGGCGGTTAAAATCCGGGAAAGAGTTGTTGTTCTGGCTGCTACGACGCTGCATATAACTGAAGCGGTTATATTGCCTGTTTTCTTTATTCTTGCGCGGATAATATCCTTGGTAGGGGCATTTTTAGCGGGGATGTCGAATTGCCCTGTCAACCTGCTGCCGTCGAACAATCCGAAAGAAATATTGGTATTTCCTATATCAACTGCCAGTAGCATGCCTTAGTTCCTTTATCTTGTCCCTTAAGCCCGCTGCTTTTTCAAACAAGAGGTTTCGCGCGGCCAGCTCCATTTCATATTCTAACTCGGAAATGTATTTATGCAACTGGTATTGTTCTTTAGGCTCTCCGGTAAGCTCCTGCACGAATTCTTCAGTCTCCTCAAATACTTCAATGCCCTGTTTTATCGATTTTTGTATGGAACGCGGGTTGATCGAATTCCTGCGGTTGAATTCAAGCTGGATCTTTCTCCTGCGCCTGCTTTCGCTTACCGCCTTCTTCATCGAGCCGGTTATGGCATCGGCATACATGATTACCGTTCCGTTGATATTGCGCGCGGCCCGTCCGCCCACCTGGATCAGGCTCGTGGATGAACGCAGGAACCCCTCTTTGTCGGCATCCAATATCGCCACCAGGGAAACTTCAGGCAGGTCAAGGCCTTCGCGCAAGAGGTTTATTCCTACAAGGCAGTCGAATTTGTTTTCCCGCAGTTCTTTGAGTATTCTGGAACGTTCGATAGTCTTGATTTCGGAGTGAAGGTATTTCACCTTAACCCCTTTTTCAGCCATGTAAACCGCTAAATCCTCCGCCGTTCTCTTGGTCAGCGTGGTCACCAGCACCTTTTCTTTTTTCTTCGCGCGTTCTTTTACCTGCGAAATCAGGTCTTCCACTTGCCCGGCTGCCGGCTTGATTATTATTTCCGGGTCCAGCAGGCCGGTCGGGCGGATGATCTGCTCGATGATCTTGCTGCCGCTTAGTTTCAATTCGTATTCATCCGGGGTAGCCGAGACAAAAATGGTTTGGCCGGCAAGCTGGTTAAATTCGCTGAATTTCAAGGGCCGGTTATCCAGGCATGACGGAAGCCTGAATCCGTATTCCACGAGGGTCTCTTTTCTCGCGCGGTCTCCGGCATACATGCCCCGTATTTGGGGTATGGTAACGTGAGACTCATCGATTATCGTCAGGAACTCGCCCTGGAAATAATCGATCATCGAGTACGGACGGCTGCCGGCGGGCCTGGCGCTTAAATGGCGGGAGTAATTTTCTATCCCATGGCAATACCCTATTTCCTTAAGCATTTCCAGGTCGTAGTTCGTGCGGGATTCCAGGCGCTGGGCCTCGAGCAGTTTATTCCTGCTTCTCAATTGATCCAATTGCGCGGACAACTCTGTTTTGATCGAAGAAAACGCCTGTTCGATTTTTTCTTCAGGGACGACAAAATGCTTCGCCGGATAGACGGCTGTTTTTTCAAGATTGCTTATTGTTTTGGAAGATACCGGGTCGAATATGCTTATTTTACCTATCGTATCGGCCTCCAATTCCACGCGCAAGGCCTTTTCACTGTAAGAAGGGAATATTTCCACCGTTCCTCCCCTTACCCTGATCCTTCCGCGTTTGAATTCATAGTCATTGCGCTCATACTGGATCTGGATAAGCCTGGCAATTAATTCGTCACGGCTGATCGCTCCTCCAAGTTCGAGGACAAGCAGGTGCCCGCGGTATTCTTCGGGCGAACCCAGATTGTAAATGCAGGAAACCGAGGCTACTATAATTACGTCCCTCCTGCTCATCAGGGAAGTCGTCGCTGAAAGCCTTAATCTGTCAAGGCGTTCGTTTATCGAGGAATCTTTTTCGATATATGTATCGGTGGATGGAATGTAAGCTTCCGGCTGGTAGTAGTCGTAGTAACTTACGAAATATTCAACCGCGTTATGCGGGAAGAACTCTTTGAATTCGGAATACAACTGTGCGGCTAAAGTCTT
>CAZNGC010000093.1:0-5146 GCA_964572435.1 uncultured Planctomycetales bacterium
CCTGCCTGGCTTATAAAGAGATAAAGGGGAGTATATATTGCGCCTCCGGGGTTGTTTCGCATTTATGGCATGGGAGTGAGGCGGTAAAAATGAAGTCTTTCAGGCATAAGATACTCCAGCGTTATGATTTTTCTCCGGATGAGGATATACGCGTTGGTTCCGCCGGCCTGCTGGAATGGTCTTCGGATAAACCGGAACTGCACCGGGCGGTAGCGGAATATTTTCGAATGCGCAACCAGGGTTGCGGGGACTCTTTGCTTCTGCCGTTGATCCTCGAGGAGTTGGACAGCGTTGGCAGGGAATTGAAGTCCGTGCACAGCCGGCTAAAGGCAATGGAAGGTACGTTTACCCAGAAGTTTCGGCGCATATTCAACCGGCGCCGGTTTTTATAATCAGCAATGAAGTATTCGGTAATAATCCCTATTCATAATGAAGAAAAAGCGATAGTTCCATTATGCCTGCGCGTTCAGCGGGTCATGGATAGGTTTGAGTCCGGATATGAAATCCTGGTGGTTGATGACGGCTCAAGCGATCATTCTTTACGCAACCTTAAGGATTCCGCAGGTCTTTTAAAAAGTGTTTCCATGGTTGTTCTAAGCAGGCGCTTCGGGAAGTCGGAGGCTTTGCAGGCCGGGTTCGATAATGCCATGGGCGATATTTATATTACCATCGACGGAGACGGGCAGGATGAGCCGGAGGATATCCCGGTTTTGCTGCGCAAGATGGATGAGGGCTATGATGTGGTGTATGGGTGGAGGGCGGGGATGATGGCCCCTTTGGGTAAAAGGGTATTTTCAAAGGCCGCGAACCTGGCGCGCAGGATTTTTACCGGTGTGAATATTCATGACGTAGGATGCCCTTTGCGTGTTTTCAGGAGGAATGATATCTCTGCTGTGCGTTTGTCCGGTGGGCTGCACAGGTATTTTTCCACGATCATGTCCGGGTTAGGCTATCGCGTTGCCGAGGTCAACGTCAGGCATTACCCGCGCGCCTCCGGGGTGTCGAAATACGGGATAGCCGACAGGTTGATTGAAGGGATTGTTGATTTTTTCAGGGTTATTTTCGGCGGTGTTGCCGGCCTTAAGCGGGGCAGGCGGAAATACGAAATAAGACAGATAATGCGAGGATTGTCATGAATTCAGCTTTCAGGATGGATAAAAATATTTTAGCCGGGCTGTTTATCGTCCTGTTTTTTCTGGCGGCAATGTTTTATTTTAGCGGTTTTGCCGGGGTTTTCGAATACAATACTGACGAGGGAATGAATCTGGAGCGCGCATCTTTGCACGCCAGCGGGTTTTCCTTGTACAGGGATATATGGATGGATGCCCCGCCGATGCTGGTACTTCTTTTATCCGGGTTGTTCAAGATATTCGGCGGTTCAGTTTTTGTCGCCAGGCTGCTTATCCTGATTTTTTCCGGCCTGCTTCTCTGGGCGGTATTCCGGAGCATCTCTCTTTCCGGTAATGTATTTTCCGCGGTCCTGGCCGTAGTACTGATAGTTTTTTCTTCGTTTTATGCCCGCTTGAGCGTCTCGGTGATGGCTGGCCTGCCGGCGATCTCCCTGGCCGCCATGGCGGTTTATTCACTTTTGCTGTATAGCAAAAAAGGAAGTAAAGCTTTTCTGTTTATTTCGGCCTGCCTTTTCGGGTGCGGGTTACAAATGAAATTCTTCGTGATAGTATTTCTGCCGGCGATTATCCTGGAGTTGTTTTTGCTGGAGAAGGAAAAACAGCCTGGCACCGGGAGGGATCTCAAGTTTTTTCCAATACTGCTTTGGGTTGGCTTTCTGGTTATTGCATATCTACTTGTGATTGTTATATCTGGAGGGGTCGATTTCTCCCAGCTTGCCGGTATTTATTCAAAAGGGATAAAATTAAACCAGACTGGAGCCGGTTATCTCCATATATGGGAGTGGATAGGGAACGAATACGACATTTTCCTTCTGGCTTTATTTGGGGCTATATTCTTGGAAAGGGACAGGAGAAGAAATTTCCAGCTTCCTTTTCTGGTTTTCTTATTTTCCATTATTGTTTTCGTCGCGCATTCGCCTGTCTGGTATCATCACAGGCTTCTGGTTATCGTGCCGCTTTGCTGGCTTGCTTCATTCGGGGCAGAGAGGCTTTTTGATAAGAAGCTCTGGAGCGGTTGGACCGCCAAGAGAGGAGGGGAAAGGATAAGAGACCTGTTGGCGCTCTTGTTTTTGGGCCTGGCGTTTATTACCGTTATCGTCAGGGTGCCGGAGAAGCATGGACGTCTTTTGCGCCAGATGAAAACCGCCGGGGCTTTCACCAGCGAGCAGTCCGGGTTGGTTTCGTTGTTAAAAGAATACAGGGGTAAGGGTTTTATAGCCACGGACAGGCCGATCTACGCTTTTTACGCCGGCCTGCAGGTTATTCCTTGCCTGGCTACTTCTTCGCTCAAGCGTTTTTCAACGAATTTGTTGACCCCTGAAGATTTTACCGGCATAATCATGCGGGAGAGGCCGGTGTTGGTGCTTTTCGGCAGATTCCCCTGGTTGAGGGAAGCGGTTATCCCTCATATCGCGGACGGATATGAATTGAAATACCGCGATCAGCCTGATTCGGTGAGCTTATATGTATCGAAAACAGCACTTAAATAAATTTATCGTAAACCAGCTCATATTCTGGATAATTTTCTGCCTTGGGGCGGCTTATCTTTTTTGGGGGAAGGCCCCGAGATTATCCGATACCGTGCATTTCGGCGGGGATTCATGGGAATACCAGTCATTGGCGGTCAATATAAGCAATGGGCATGGATTTAAAATCGGGGCCGTTTTGCCGTTAGCAGAATACAAGTTTCCCCTTGGAGCGGAAAACTTCAAGACGCCGTTTTATCCTTTTTCCCCGCCTGCAGAGAAAAGGGAAGCGGAGACGCTCTATGAACATTTCATGAAAGGAGGCGAGTATTGTTTCTACCGTACTCCCGGGTATCCTTTTTTTATGGCGGGTATATATAAACTGTATGGCGTTCATCCCGTGAAAGTTAAAATAATCCAGATCCTTCTTCTTGCTTTTGTTGCCGCGCTGCTTCCTTTCTTGGGCAGGCATTATTGGGGAGGCCCCGGGCTTTTCGCCGGGTTTGCCGCGGCGTCCTTTTTCCTTGTTTTTTACTCCCCTGACCCGGTGAAGATAATGACGGAGACATTGGTCGTCTTTTGTCTTGCCGGCCTGGCGGTATTACTGGCTTTTTGGGAGTCCGGACGCTCTTTACGCATGTTATTCTTTCTGGGGGCGATGTCCGGGTTAAGCGTCCTGGTCAAGGGGTTGAATATATTCTTGCCATTTATTTTATTGCTTTATGTTTTGTCGAAGACTGAAAAGACCTCCAGGGTAAAGGCAGGGGCCGTGTTTATTTTCGGGCTTATCCTGCCGGTTGCGCCCTGGAGCGTCTATGCCAGCAGTATTTCTTCAAGGCCGGTCATACTGGCTACCGAATATAGTACTCTTGTTCTGGATAGCAACAATGAAGATACGATCCGCACAGGCGGCTGGGCGCCTGGCTGGAGGAAACAGGATGCGTTTAGCCGGCGGCTGTTGTATAGCCGCCCGGAGTCTTCCGGTTTAAGCCCGTCAGCAAAGCTGTCCAGGTTCCTTGATCTTAACCGTAAAGATATACCTCTTTTGCTGGGCAACAAGCTTGTCCGCGCCTTTAAACAAAGACCTAGCTCGATAAGCGTTGTCCTGGGGATGCTGCTTTATTACTTATTTGTATTCTTGTCAAGGAAAGATGGGAATAATGAACAACCGATTGCGTATTTCCCGTTGTTTTGTTTTATTAATCTCCTGTTGATAACCCTGATCTTTTACGGCGATTACCGTTTCCTTATGCCCTATATGCCTTTTTTCCTGCTTCCAGCGCTTTATCTGCCAGTGTTTCTATTGAGGGCATCTTTTGTCAACATCGGGACACTCTTTTCTTCTGGAAAGAGTCACACTGTAGATTGATTATTACAAAGTTTCTTCCTGAAGAAGGAGTGAGTATTATGAAATGTTTGTGCCGCAGGGGAATAGGTTAAAGTTACGGGTGAGAAATTTCTATCCGCACTTTCGGTTGGCCGATGGCCACCTTATAGACGCACGATGGCGAGCTTCGCGGAGGCGCTGGTAGAGGGATAAAATGAAGGGAGGGGGGGTAAGTGAAAATCGGAATAGTTATTTCAAACAATGACGCTGAAACTTGCTGGAACGCTCTCCGGTATGGAAATTTTGCCCTTGGACAGAAGGACGAAGTCAAAATCTTTTTTATTGTCAAGGGCGTTGAGAATCAGAAGGTCAGCACGGATAAATTTAACACCGTTGAGCAGGCGGAAAAATTCATGCAGTCTGGCGGCAAGATTTACGCCTGTGGGAGTTGTATTAAATCTAGAGGGCAGGACGGCTCCGAGATGTGCCCGATCTCGACCATGAAGGATATGTACGACATCGTAAAAGAATCTGATAAGGTGGTAACGTTTTAAATGAAGAAATCTATTACGATCAAGCCAATAGGCATAATCAACACACCTTATAATAAGCCCAAGGGGATTCCTATTCAGGGAAAGTTTGAAAAAGGGGTTACCGGTACTATCCGGTTATTTCCAAAATATCAGGCTGGGCTAAAGGACATTGAAGGGTTTTCGCACGTTATTCTTATTTATCATTTTAACCGATCGAAAGAGGAACGGCTGGTAAGCAAACCGTTCCTTGAAAACATTGAGCATGGCATATTTGCCATACGTAGTCCGCACCGGCCGAACCATATAGGATTTTCGATCGTCAAAATCAAAAGCGTTAAGAGGAGCACCATCGTTTTTTCAGAGGTTGACATGTTAGACGGTACCCCGCTTCTGGATATCAAACCATATGTAAAACACTTCGACAGCAGGGATAAGGTCAAAAGCGGCTGGATTGATAAGCACTTCAAGACCGGAAAAATCCCCAAGTGCACTAGACTTTAATAATAAGTTTTTACCCGTATAAATACGGTATCGTTAAAAAAATCCTTGACAAAAAACGCAAAGAAGAATACACTATTGTAAATGGTAATCATTATCAACTATTAAGGAAGGTTATATGCCAAGAGGTAATTGCGTAGGTTCGCCATGGTGGCATGGTAAATTTAGGGGGTGTGGTTATAGGATAACACC
>CAZNGC010000094.1:0-5133 GCA_964572435.1 uncultured Planctomycetales bacterium
AGCGAGGTCCTCGGCCACGGACGCCAAAAAGGGGTGACCGAGGTTTACCGCGGGGCAAAAGAGACAGGTAATCTTTTGCGCAAGATCCGCCTGGAAATAGCGGTAAACGACAATTATCTTGAACCGGCGATACAGGCGATTGTCAAAGGAGCCAAGACCCGGGAGACCGGGGACGGCAAGATCTTTGTCCTGGACCTTAAGGAGTGCGTACGCATCAGGACCGGGGAGCGCGGCTCGGTGGCCATAGGATAATTATTGGTTACCAAATAGCCGTGTTTTTTACTTGTATAATTAAGCCTACTAAAACATGGGCATCTTATGGCTTAATTTTAAGCAATGACGCATCAGAGAACAGAGGCGTTCTCCTTAAGCGATTAAAGGGAATGCCTCTGTTTTTTATGTAGTTTTGTCAAACTTATATTGATAGAATAAGTCAGGAGGAACAAAATGAGCGTAAGGCAGGAAATTTTATCCGCGATAAAGAACGTTGAGCTGGAAATGGTCAAGTCCCCGAAAAAGGCTTCCGCCTACTTCGGAGAAAATACCTTTAAGCTGGAGACCATGCAGAAGCATATCTCCAAGGAGACCTTCGAGGCCTTCAAACTCTGGATGTCCGAAGGCAAGACCATCACCTTAGAAGAAGCCAACGAGATAGCCGAGGCGATGAAGAACTGGGCGATAGATAAGGGGGCTACCTACTACACCCATTGGTTCCAGCCGATGACCGGGCTGACCGCAGAAAAACACGACAGCTTCATTTCGATAACCGGCCCCGGCAAGGTGATCGAGAAGTTCTCCGGCAGCAAGCTCATCCAGGGCGAGCCCGATGCATCGAGCTTTCCTTCGGGAGGCATCCGCGCCACTTTCGAGGCAAGAGGTTACACCGCCTGGGACCCGAGCAGCCCGGCCTTTATCATCGACAGCAAGCTGGGTAAGACTTTATGTATCCCGACCATCTTCATCTCCTATCATGGAGAGGCCCTGGATAAAAAGCTGCCCCTTCTTCGCTCTGACGAGGCCTTAAGCAAGTCTGCCGTCGGCCTGCTCAAGCTCTTCGGCCACAAAGACGTCAATAAGGTATTCTCCACCTGCGGGCCGGAACAGGAATACTTCCTGATCGACCGCAACTATTATAACCTGCGCCAGGACCTGGTCATGGCCGGCCGCACCCTTATGGGCGCCCCCAGCCCCAAAGGCCAGCAGCTTGAGGACCAGTACTTCGGCACGATCAAGGAGAGGGTGGTCAACTTCATGTTCGAGGTGGCCGAGGAAGCCTATAAGTTAGGCATCCCGCTTATGACCCGGCACAACGAGGTCGCCCCTCACCAGTACGAGTTTGCCCCGATCTTCGAAGAGTCCAACCTTGCCGCCGACCACAACCAGCTGCTCATGGACCTGATGAAGAAGGTCGCCCTAAGGCACGATATGGTCTGCCTCCTGCATGAAAAACCCTTTGCCGGCATCAACGGAAGCGGCAAACACCTGAACTGGTCTTTGGCCGACAATAACGGCAACAACCTGCTTAACCCGGGACAAACCCCGGAAGATAACCTGCAGTTCTTGGCTGTTTTGGCCGCGGTATTGCGCGCGGTTTACCTGCACTCTGACCTCCTGCGCGCCTCTGTCGCCTTAGCCGGCAACGAGCACCGCCTGGGAGCCAATGAAGCTCCTCCTGCGATCATCAGCGTCTTCCTTGGCCAGCAGTTGAACTCTATCCTGGACATGATCGAAAAAGGCGCCAAGTCCCAGGTATCCAAAAGCGACATCATCGACTTAGGCATTGCCAGGCTGCCCAAGTTCAACAAGGACTCTACCGACCGCAACCGCACTTCGCCCTTTGCCTTCACCGGGGCAAAGTTCGAGTTCCGCGCCGTAGGCTCCTCCCAGAACATCTCGACTCCCATAACCGTCATCAACACGATCATCGCCGAAAGCCTCGACTATGTATCCGGCCAGATCCAGAAGGCTTCCTCTGGCGGCAAGGACTTTAACTCCGCAGTGCTTAAGGTGATCAGCTCAATCGTCAAAGAGACCAAAGATATCCGCTTCGAGGGCAACAACTATGCCCCCGAATGGGTCAAAGAGGCCAAGAAACGTGGCCTTGCCAACATCGCCTCCACCTATGAGGCGCTTGAGGCCTTGACTAAAAAGGAAAATATCGCTCTCTTTGAGCGCTATAAGGTCCTCTCCAAAGAGGAACTCATCGCCCGTTACCATATCTGGATACACATGTACAACCTTACCCTGGAGATCGAGGCCAATACCCTAAACGAGATGGTCAATGCCTCGGTAGTGCCGGCAGGATACAAGTACGAGAAGCTCCTGGCGGACACCCTCCAGAAGATCTGCCTACTGCAGAAGTCTGCCGGCCTAAAGGCCGATACCGCTGCCCTAAAGGACAAAAAGGAGCACTTAAACGAAGTGATCTCCAAGATCTACTACGTGCGCAGGAATACCGCTTCACTGCTTAAGCTCCTGGAGAAGGCTTCTAAAGTAAGCGATGAGAAGCGCAGCCAGATCTACTTCGAAGAGCTCAAGCCCCTGATGGAGCATATCCGCAAGCATGTAGATGAACTTGAGTGTGTTGTCCCTGATGACACCTGGGACCTGCCCAAATACAGGGAGATGCTGTTTATTAAGTAAATGAGTGAGCGCGCCTTGAAAAAGGCGCGCTTTTCTTAAATGTAACTGCTTAATAACTATACAGAAGATGATGGATGACCAGGCAAAAGAAATAGAAAAGGCGCTTTCGGAGCTGGACCGTATTTTCCTGAAAGGGAAAGAGGGCAAGATTTACCATATCATGCTGGATGCTATGGATAAATCATTGATCACCAATACCCTGGTAATTACTTTCGGTAACCAGATAAAAGCCGCCAGGCTCCTGGGGATAAACAGGAATACCTTGCGCGCCAAGATAAAGAAATTGGGTATTTCCATAGATGAGGTTAAAAGATGAAGGCCCAAGGTTTATAAGATCCTGCATTTGACCACGATTCCTGAGGGGTAGGATTTGTCTGTGATATTAAAGGAAGAAAAAGCCGCGCCATTGTCAGCCAGGGCCTGGAAGTCTTAAGGCGCTTGAGCCACCGCGGGGCTACCGGCGCCGACCCTAAGACAGGGGATGGCGCGGGCATCCTCATTCAGTTCCCTCATGAGTTTTTTTCCTTTATGTGCGGCCAAGAAGGAATTAAGTTGCCGCCGGGCGGCGGGTATGCTTCGGGTTTGGTTTTCCTGCCGCAGGATAAAGCTGGCCGGGATTTCTGCAGGGATGTCCTTGAACAGTCTATCCGCAGGCAAGGGCAGTTGTTCCTGGGATGGCGCAAGGTGCCGGTAGACAACCGGGATATCGGACGCAGCGCCCGGGAGAGCCAGCCGCAGATCGAGCAGGTCTTTGTCGGCCGCGGCAAATCCGTAAAGGACGACCTGGATTTTGAAAGGAAGCTTTACCTTATCCGTAAGAAAACGGAAAACAGCGTGCGGATCTCCGCGGTAAAAGAGAAGAACTGTTTCTATATACCCAGCCTGTCCTGCCGTACCTTTATTTACAAGGGCCTTTTGATGCCGCACCAGATGGAAAATTTTTTCCCTGACCTGCGGCATGAAAAAATATGCAGCGCTCTTGCCCTGGTGCATTCGCGTTATTCTACCAATACTTTTCCCACATGGGACCTTTCCCAGCCATTCCGTTTCCTGGCGCATAACGGCGAGATCAATACCGTGCGCGGAAATATCAACTGGATGGCAGCCAGGGAGGGAATGCTCAAGAGCGATTCTTTCGGCGACCTGAAGAAGATTTTTCCGGTGGTCGTTCCGGGAGGAAGCGATTCTGCCTCCATCGATAACGCATTTGAGCTGTTGTATCTTTCCGGCAGGTCCTTGCCGCAGGCAATGATGATGCTTATCCCCGGGGCATGGGAACAGAACCATTTGCTCGATGAGCAGGTACGCGCTTTTTACCGTTATCATGCCTGTTTGATGGAACCCTGGGACGGGCCGGCGGCCATGGCTTTTACCGATCGCCTGAAGATCGGCGCGCTCCTTGACCGTAACGGCCTGCGCCCTGCCCGTTACCTTGTTACAAAAGACGGACAGGTGATCATGGCTTCGGAAGTAGGTGTCCTGGATGTCAAGCCCGAAAACATTGCTTTCTCCGGAAGGCTTGAACCCGGAAAGATGTTCTTTATCGATACGCAGGAAGGCAGGATTATCGATGATGAACAGATAAAAAGGGGAGTTTCCGGGGAGAAACCTTACGGAGAATGGTTAAAAAAGAATATTCTGGACTTAGACGATCTGCCGGAAGTAAAGGTTAGGAAAGAGCGTTTAGATGTTTTTAGCCTCTTGAACAACTTCGGTTACACCCGCGAGGATTTTAAGTTCATCCTCCGGCCGATGGCCCAGGACGGGCAGGAGCCGGTAGGTTCGATGGGCAACGATATCCCGTTGACCGTGCTTTCAAACCGTCCTCATCCGCTTTTCAGTTATTTCAAGCAGCTATTCGCCCAGGTTACCAATCCGGCGATCGATCCGATCAGGGAAGAATTGGTGATGAGCCTGCATACTTACCTTGGCCCGGAAAAGAATATCCTTGAGGAAACCCCGGACCACTGCCGGAAGTTATTTGTGAAGAACCCAATACTTAGCGACCTTCAGATGGAGAAGATCCGCAGGGTCAGGAAAATGGGTTTTAGGTCCAAGACGATTTCCCTGCTTTTTAGAGCTAACGGTAAGGACTCGCTGGCCAAGGCCATTAAAAGGATACGCCGGGAATCGGAAGAGGCGCTGGATGGCGGATACACTTTTCTTGTTCTTTCCGACCGGGGGGTAAATGAGGAGTACGCGGCAATTCCCAGCCTTCTGGCGACGGCGGCGGTGCACCACTATCTTATCCGCCGGGCAAAGCGCTGCCAGATCAGTTTGATCGTTGAAAGCGCCGAACCGCGCGAGGTGCATCATTTTGCCCTTCTTTTTGGTTATGGGGCGGATTGCATAAATCCTTATTTAGCTTACCTGGCTGTGGAGAAATTACTGGATGAGGCAGAGGTGAAGCTCGACCGCAAGACTGCCCTGGAGCATTATGTTAAGGCAGTGAATAAAGGGATCCTGAAAAACCTTTCGAAGATGGGTGTT
>CAZNGC010000095.1:0-5066 GCA_964572435.1 uncultured Planctomycetales bacterium
ACGACGATTTCCTGGATAAAATCTTCTCTTCTGTCTCAAGAACCCAAGAGGCCGAACACGGTGAAGGATTCTGGACCGATCATTGGACTTACAACCTGGATTTGATAGACAGCTACCTCGGGCTATACCCCGAAAAGTCCAATGAACTATTCTTCGAGAAAAAAGTCTTTACTTTCTACGATAATGCGGAAATAGTCAAACCACGCAGCGATCGATACACTATTTATAACGGCAAACCGCGACAATTGCACTGCGTGGCCCTTGATGGGGCGAAAAAAGAAATGCTGCGCAAGCGATCAGATAACCCCCACCTCATGAGAACCCGGCACGGCTCCGGGGAACCATACCGCACTAACCTTATCGAGAAACTATTATGCCTGGCAGTAAATAAACTTGCTTCACTTGACCCCTGCGGAAAAGGTATTGAAATGGAGGCAGGAAAACCAAATTGGTTTGATTCGCTAAACGGCCTGCCCGCCCTCTTCGGCTCCTCTACCTGCGAAACTTTTGAACTTAAACGCCTCCTGATGATGATCTCATCCGCACTTAAACGCTGCAGCGGCAAGGAAATCGAACTGGCGGAAGAGATCGCCGATTTCATCGGAAAACTTCACCCCATCCTTGGTGACGACGCTTTTTCCTACTGGGAAAAAAGCAATACCGTAAAAGAAGACTATCGCCGCAATACCTGCATGGGCTTCTCCGGAAATCAGGTACGCATGCAAACATGCGAATTGATCTCTTTCGTCGCCGAGGCCATAAGGAAAGTCGAAAAAGGCCTCTCTGAATCCATTGACCCGGATAAAGGAACCTGCCATTCATATTATATCAACGAATTGACGGATTTTACCCAAAGCGAAAGCAACCGTATTATCCCGCGGAAATTCTCACAGATCCCCGCCCCCTTATTCCTGGAAGGGCAGATGCACGCCTTAAGGCTATCCAAAGCCGATGAGGCCCTCAAGATCCACAAAGCGACCAAGAAAAGCGCCCTCTTCGATAAAGAACTGAAAATGTATAAAGTAACCGCCTCTCTCAAAAGCATGCCTGAAGAAATAGGAAGGTGCAGGATATTCACTCCGGGATGGCTGGAAAACGAATCTATCTGGCTGCATATGGAATACAAATACCTCTTGGAGATGCTCAAGGCCGGGCTGGTCGAAGAGTTTTACGCGGACTTCATAAACGTATTCATCCCCTTCCAGCCCCCCCAAAGATACGGCAGGAGCATACTGGAAAATTCTTCCTTCCTGGCAAGCAGCGCCTTGGCTGATGAGAAATTACGCGGTAACGGATTCGTGGCCCGGCTTTCCGGTTCAACCGCTGAATTCCTGCAAATCTGGCTGATTATGAACACCGGGGGCAAACCTTTCTATCTCGATAATAACGGCCGCCTTAACCTGAATTTTAAACCTTATCTTCCCGGCTGGCTTTTCAACAATAAGGGCGAGTATTCTTTCAATTTCCTAGGAGCAGTAAAAATAACTTACCATAACGCAAAAAGAAAGAATACTTTCGGCAGGGATAAGGCGGAGATAAACAAAATAATTCTCTCTGTTGACGGCAACTCGATCGAGACTGCCGCGGTCATCCAAGAACCATACTCCCAGTTGATCCGTTCACGGCAAATCAAACAAATCGACATTTACCTGGAATAACTAACTGAAAGAAAAATGCCTCCGAATCCCGCGGAGGCATTACATTTTAATTGAAAAAGCTCCGGTTAGAATTTACGGCGGTAATAAACGCGGATGATATGCTGGGTATCCAGGGTAAGCATGCTTCCGCCGTAAGGATCCAGCGAAGCTATATTCCCCAGAGAACTCGTATCCCCGACACCATACTGCATGGTAAGTTCATCGTCTTTGGTAGGCATATACCTGAACTCGCTGAAGAAATTATGATGCCCGACAACGTCGTCAGTAAGAACGTAATCTGTCCCATTATAAACTATATCCTTGCACCTGGAATAAGTATATTTAAAAGATAAACCTATCTTTTCGGTAGGCATGTAAGAAATCTCCATTCCCATGTGGTTCATGTTATCGTTAATCAAGGAGGCAGTTTCATATTCATTGCGGGTATAATCCAGGTATATCTCCATATCTTTCATGGGAAGGATACGCAGCCCGCTCTTAAATACATTATAGAATTCATAAGGCGCCTGCGGGAAAATTCCCTGACCGTAAAGGAACGGGGCGACATAACTGTAATAATTACCGTACTGGTAATACCTGCCGTAAAGAGAAGTATCGTCTCTCAATATATTCTGAGGGAAATTACCATAAGCCAGCGTATAATCGTTAGTGCGTTCGTATATACCGTTCAGGCTTAACCAGTCAAAAAACTCGTAATTCAACCCGAGCGAACCGGTCTTGATCGATGGGTCTTCCCCGTCAGGAACAGCCGCGTTCGTAAAGAATTCACCGGTTGTCCCGTCGTAAATATAAGGATCTATCCCTCCCACGGTCTTGGGCATCTTCTGGTAAATACCCAGGGCTTTAGCCGTCAGCTTATCCGTTAATTTCATCGTCATTTCATCCCTTACCACATTTTCTACAAATTTCCCGTTTACATTATGCACATTGCGGACATCAAAAAGGTTATAGAAATCATCCTCCAGGAACAACTCCAGGCGGTACCCCAGGGTATTCCTGCCCGCGTCGATACCATCCCCTATGCGCGAAGAATTAAGCTCATCCCAGTTCGTGGAATTACCGTTTAATCCTTTGGAATAATAACTCAACGGCTTACGGAAGTGTATATGCCTAGACCAGAAGACATCCTGGCGGGTATTATGGAAATCGGAAAGCGCGGAATCGAAACCCTTGTCCATGCGGCTGGCAAAAAATTTGCTTTTCAGCAAGAAAGTTTCGTCTTTAGCCATGGCTATTTCATCGTAACCGTATTTTAAATCCATTATACTCTCTTGAGGATAACGCGTAATGAAAGAGAAATAGTAGGCGTTCCCCCTGGATTCGGTCTCGTAAGTAGAATTGGTCATATCGTAATCCGATTTCGAAGTGAGCACCTCTGCCTGGATTTTCATGCCGTCGGTTATTTCATACCCTAAATCCACGCCGCCCACGAAATTCTGGCTGTCCAGTTTTTGCGGATCGGTTCTGTAGCCCATGCGCGAAGTAAAAGTTCCGCCAAGCACAAAATTATCCGAGAAACGGTGCTTAAGCCTGCTGGCGGTAATCAGGTTGTCCACCACGTCATAATTCTGCCAAAGATGTTTCGGAGTGGCTACCGTAGTATCGAAGACCGTGGACTCCTGCGGCTGCAGGCTGAAAGAAAAACCGCGCAAGGCCGTAAGATATTTTCCGGTGCTATCTTTGGTAATAAAAGAAAGGGAATCGTCCCAATATCCTTTTGTGAAACTTGCCGGCGAAGTCCCGGAATGGTATTGTCCAGGCGTGTACATACGCAACCATTTGCTGTCTTTCCACCATATCCCATGATTGCTTATATTCAACGGGTCATCGGAAGAATAAGCCTGATCCTGGTAGCCCATAGGAAAAGCCCGGAGTTTAACCACGTCATTAGCGTAATCAAGCCATAATTCACGCACGGGCTGGAAGGTAGTATTCATTTTAGATTCCGGAATAGTGTATCCGGAAACAGTAGCCACCGAAGTCTTGCCGCTTTTTACCTTCAACTCCGGGATATTCAAGGCAGTGCCCGTATCCATACTGTAATAAGTGTGGTTCAGGACATAACCGGTATTACCCCAGGAATAGAGCTGGATATCCGCGGTATCGCTCCCGTTGGTAACCGTCATCTTGCTGCTTTTGCCGGTAAAACTCCACGGGTCTACCGTGATATTGGTATGAAAATTAAAACCTTCCTCATTATTAGTGTCCAAATTAACGCTGAGCGAATCGTATATCGCGGGGTCATAAGTATTGAACCCGCGGTTATAGACATCATAGGAAAGCATCCTCCAGCTAAAGAATTTCTCATTCAAGTCAAAATTCGCCCTCTTCCAGATAAAGTCATCCGGAGTAACGCCGAAACTCAATTGCATATCCCCGGTAATTATCAGCGGACCAGCTTTTATGCCTCTTTCCTCATCCTTGTCTTTTACCGGCAGTCTTGAGTCCTTGCCAATATTGGCCGCGGGCATTGGCGCAGCAGCCTTCAGGCTGTTAAGCGCCTGTTCCATCGCTTCGTCTTTTGAAATAACGGGGACATTTTCTTCCTGCTGGAGAATAGGTTGTGCCCGGGGCTCTGAAACGGAAGGCTCTAAAGCAGGGGGTTTTTCGGACGCTTCACTAACAGCGGGGACGCGAGATTTCTTGGGTATGACGGGTTCATCGTTATAACGCATTTCCCCGTTAAAAATCCTGTTGATATAATCCTTTGCCTGCTGGTTATTCGGGTCGATCGAAAGGACTTTGGTAAACTCCGAAAGGGCATCGTCATTCTTCCCCTGGATATAATAAGTTTTGCCCAGTTCGCACATATAGTCAACTTCCATGCTCTGGCCGAAAACCCGGGAACTGCTTAAAAAAATAAGCGCCGAAAAAACCAGCGCCGTGGCAGTGCACTTATTTAATCTGGAAAATTGTATGTTCATGCTGCAATCCATTATATATATATTATGCATCCTGTCAATAAAAAACTCCCGGCATAATATTATTATTGATGGATTCCTGGCGAGGCTGAAGAATTAGATAAACTGGTTGGTAATCTTTTCGATAGCGGTAAGCTCGATATTCAGGGTGTGCACGAACATCAAAAGGTAAAATTTCCCATTGTTCACGGCAAGCAGGCTGCCTTTGACCTTGCAGAAGAAGTGCTCTTTTTTCTCCCTGGTATTCCTCTCTTTCAATACATAAAGATACGGAGCGGGCCTTTGCGCGTCTGCCTTATCCACCTGCCTGATCATACAGGCAAAATGCCGGCGAACGATACTATGCACTCCATCCTTATCCGATACCTCAGAGCTGACAATTACCCTGCGGCTCTTATCGGCGGAAACCAGATTCTTATACAAGAGGTCTCTCATTTGTCTCCCTAAAACCAGCTGGATTGCCTTAATCGGCAACCCAGCTTACCCC
>CAZNGC010000096.1:0-5023 GCA_964572435.1 uncultured Planctomycetales bacterium
CCCGCAAAAACCAATCATCAGCAACATACGCGCATCCAGGCTAAGCATAAACTTCTTATCCGATAAGGAAGCTAAAATTCCTAAAATAAAACAACCGCTGATATTTACAATCAGCGTTCCATAGGGAAAACCTGTGCCAACCAACTTATAAACAGCCCCGCCTAATAAATACCTGGCAACTGTCCCCGCCGCTCCCCCAATAACCAAATTTACGAATTTTATCATCATTCTTTAACGCGTCTGCCCTGTCTTGTTTCTAGCGTATTACGCCTCGGGGTCCTGCCGCTCTCGTCCAATCCCCCCCAGCTAAATAACAAATTATTACTCATCGAAAGCATACGTAATCCGGGAGTGAGCCGTAAACCGTAGCGCACGGCGAAAATTTTCGCCCGCGAACGATATCCTGAAGAGCGAAAATATTAAAGAGCAAACATCTTTGCTAAATTACTACCGAGGATATTTGTTTTATCCTCCTGGGAAATATCCAGGCTATTTACTGCGTTTATGCCACCTGAGACATCTTTCTTTGCAGGCCAATCGCTGCCCCACAAAATATGCCTGGGCCCCATAAGCTCTAAAGCAAGCAGGAAGTTAGCTTTGGTAGTATCCCCGCTGGTATCAACATAAATATTCTTAAAATAATCCGAAGGATTCGCCTGCAGGTCTTTGACAAAGTTGATTGAGCGCAGCATAGCGTACGTTGCGTCAAAGCGCTGCTTTAAATAACAGACCGCTCCCCCAAAGTAAGCAAAGATAAACTTTACCTTTGGGTATTGCCTTAAGATATCCGACATCAGAAGTTTGCCTATGGATATCGTGGTATCAAATACATACTCTACAACCGGGGTAAGCAGGGGATCCTTTACCCGCTCAAAGCCGATAGGGTTGACAATCTGCGAATGCACAAACACCGGGATACCCTTCTCCTCTGCCTGCCTATATATAGGTAAGAACATCCTGTCATCCAGATAAATCCCGTTATAACTCGAAGCAAGAGAAACCGCCTTGAACCCCAATTCTCCGGTAGCGCGTTTCAGTTCTCCAAGCATATCGATGGAATTATCCACCGGCAAAACCGCAGCGCCAATAAACCTCTTGGGATAACGTTTCAGGATCTGCGCGACATTATCGTTGTAGATATGAGCCACTTCACTGATACTGCCCAGCTTCAAATGCGCATCGGATGTGGGATAACTTAAAACAGCCGCATCAATACCCGCCTCGTCCATCATCTTCAGCTGGGCCTCGATATCCCCCCAGCCCTTATGGAAAAAATGGGCATTATTGATTATCTCATCAGGCAGCCAATGGCTGTGGGCATCAATCAACATTAATGCTCCGCGCTCCTTAATATGCGGGCAGTCATCTCTTCTTCATAAAGCGCCTTGATCCGCTCCAGGCCTCTCCTGCCAAGCTCCCTGGAAATAAGCTTTTCCACCGCCTCAAGCTTGATATCCAGAAAGAGGAATTCCGGGTTGGCTTTCTTACCCTGGTACTTCAGCTCCAAACAAGACTTTTCCTTCGCGGAGATATAATCCCGGTATTGATTAATGAACTTGGCAAGAGACTCTTTTTCCTGCGGCAGGTAAGACCCCAGGAGCGCGTTCTCCATCTCCAGGAGCAAATCCTTGTCTATATCTACCTGGGTGAACTTGCGCTCGTACTTATCGAACGCCTCTTTTGTCGTCTTATACATCCAGACAAGATACCTCTTCCTTAGGTTCTTTACGTCCTGATTATTCATAAGCCCCCCGTTATTCTTTAACCAGCTCTACCGTATCAAAATACAGGGTACCCTTGGACCCCGAAAGAGGCTCAAACTGGAATATCTTGATCGGAAAATCCAACTTCCCGTTATTATCTGCATCCTGGGGCTGCCAGTCGTCGCGCACCGCGAATTTGCCAAAGTTGCACACAACTCTCTTCCATCCCTTGAAGTTATCTTCGGTTATGAAACGCCATATCTCTCCGCCGTTATCCTTGATATCGAAAGCGATCTTTGCCTTGGAATCCGTGCCGTAAACATAGAAGGATATCGCGTTATACTCCTCCCATTTTATATCCTGCGGCTTGATCGACCAATCCGCCTTCTTGGCGTCAAGGCCGCTGCCGCGGGCGACGTAAATATAACCTCCGTCTACCGCATCATAGACCACCTTAAGCGCCTTATCCCCGCTATTCTTGATATCCGTCGCCTCGGTTACCTCTACGGCAGAACCATTGCCCGCGCCGAAATCAACCGTGCCTTCCGGGCCACTGCTTACCGAAATTTCAAAGTCATCGATAAGCAATTTCTTTTCCTCTGCTGAACAAAAACCCGCCATCAGTAAAACCAAAATTGCCGCCAATAAACCCGCTCTTTTCATCCCGCCTCTCCTTTTTATATACTAACGCTATTAACCAACATCATTATTCGCCCGGCCGCTGCGCAGAAGCGCATACCGTCATATCCGATTATGACGGGTGCTGTTGTTTAAACGGAATCACCGGTTTTGTCCATGGCGTCTGTTGGTTGATCACCGCGATCTCCAGCGGACAGACATTAGCCGGCACAGTCAAGGCAAAACGCACGGCATCCTCAATGGCCTGTGTGCTCATCAGGCGCGAAGTATCGGTGCTGATCTCTTTCAACTTGCCCGTCAAATCAGTATCGGTCACCCCGGGGAGGATGGAAGTCACCTTTATCCCGTGATCGCGTAATTCCCAGAAAAGCCCCTTGGAGAATGCCCGCAATCCCACCTTGAGCGAACTGTAAACAATGAAATTTCTCGGCAGCGGATCACACAGGGTCGAACCCGAAACCATATTGACAATCGCCCCGGCCTTATCCTCGATCATATCATTGATCACCAGGCGGATCAGGCGGACATATCCCAGATAGTTGGTATAAGCGAGCTTTTCCAGGTCCTCCAGCGGCTGTTCCTGAAAGGGATACTGGCTGGATACCCCGGCATTGTTGATCAAAATATTGATCCTGCCGAATTTATCCTTTGCCGCCTTGACCAGTTTCTCCAAATCCTCCAGCTTCGTCACGTCGCAGGCAACCGGCAGCACGTTAACATTGTATTTCTTGGCGATCTCCTCCGCCGTCTCTCTTAGAGGCTCGATATTCCTGGCACCAACAACCAGATTCGCCCCCAGGCTGGCTGCGGTAGACGCCAATGCCTTGCCGATACCGCGACTGGCTCCGGTAACGACCGCTGTTTTACCTTTTAATTCTGAACTCATCTCTGACCTCCTTAGCCGGTTATCTTCTTGTTTACCAAACGCCCTAAATATGACAGGACCAACAACCCCAGGCCAAAAACCAGAAAACCCAGGGTAAAACTCCTTTGCAGGATCAGGCCGCCTAAGAATACACCGATCCCCCCGGATATAAAACGCACCCCGCTGTTTAAGCTCGCCGCCTCGTTGATAAGCCCGGGCGGCAGATCCGTAAGCATGGTAGAAAGCCCCGCGTGGTTAAACGTCCAGCCCAGGCCCCAGATGAACATAACCAAAACAAGCAGCACAGCAGGCAAGCGCGCCAGCAGGGCAAAAACACAGAGCGCCATAAAAATAATACCCAGGTTGGTTACCCGCAGGCGGCCGAAAAAATCGGCCAGACGGCCTCCCAAGACTTCCCCGAATATCCCGCTTAAACTTGTAATGGTAATCAGCATGCTGATGTAAAACTGATTCAGCTTCCACTGGGTGGAAAAATAAACTCCCAGCCATTGCTGCACAGCGTGATATATCAGGCTTACAATAAAGATATAACCGAATATCCTGACTACCCGCCCGTTCCTGAAGGCCTCCGGGTAAGCCAGGCGAAAAGCCCCGGCATCCTGTTTGAAACTGGGCAAGTACATATACATGAATACCCAGAGCGCCAAACCGCTCAAGGCCGGAATAATGAAAATCACTCTCCAGTTTACCAGCCCGCTCAAAAACAGGCCCAATAAGGAAGCTACGAATGTGGAGCCGAAGAAAATACCGATGTAGCGGCCGCGCTTTGAACAGTCTATATGCCTGGCAATAAGTATAATCCCCAGCGGGATAACCGAAGCCCCGAACAAGCCCATCATGAACCTGGCGGTAAAAAGCGTAGCGATATTCCGCGACAGGCCGGCTAAAAGATTCGCCAACGAGAATACAAATATGCAAAACAACTCTACCCTGCGGGCGTCAAATGTTCGCACCAGCGGACCGTACAATAATGCCGCCAGCCCGTAAGGCACCATATACAGCCAGGTAATCCTTCCTGCCAAGAATTGTGAAAGAGCAAAGTCCGCTGCAATCGACGGGACCAGCGCCGCGCATGCGGCTACATTAAAAGATAGCACCGCCCCTTCAAGGCAGAGAATAATAAAAGTTACCCTGTTCACTTACGCGCTTCTTTTTCGATAATCTCTTTAAAAATTTTCAAGTTGCGCTGCGAGCCCTCGTTGATAAACCCTTCTACCTGCTGGTCGCTGAATTTCGCCTTCTCATCCATATGGAAATGCTGGATCCAGGCAAGCTCAACCCCTTCAGGCTTGGGGGTATAAAGCCAAATGATCTTCATGTATTCAAAAGGAAATTTAGGATCCTGGCGCTCGGCGTAAGCAAAACGATCGTCCTTAAAAAGCAGCCTCCAAGATTGCCATGTCTTGTCGTCTTCGTCGGTGAGCCGAAAAGTGATCATATTGCCTTCTTTCTTAACCACTTCCGCCTTTTTATATTCCGTACCGAACAACTCCGTCCAGCGCGGGATATCGTTGGATATATCGAATACCAGATCGTAAGGCGCGTTGATCACTATCGAATTACACGTATGCCCCATTATTCCCTCCTAATATTGCGCTATTTAATTATGTATACATAGGATGATTTAGTTTGATTTTGAGCAGGGCGTGGAGGCCAGGAGCGGACACGGTTCTCCCCGCCTATGACGGAGAGAGAACGACGCCAGCCGACCCGAGCGAAGGCGCGCCACGCTGGGGCGCGACGAGCGCCCCCGCGAGAAACAAACCAAATCAGACCATGATAAACTTAATCTAAA
>CAZNGC010000097.1:0-4346 GCA_964572435.1 uncultured Planctomycetales bacterium
TTTCCGGTTTCGACTCCACTTTGCCCGATGCCCCCCGGAATCCTTCCAATAACAGGTCATGTAAATCCCACCCTACGCAATAAGCGCTGATGATTCCCAAATCATGGATATGGAAATCCCCCTCCAGATAAGCGTTTTTGATGTCCTCGGGGTATATTTTATTAAGCCAATATATCTTGCTGCCTTCCGACGATATATAATTATTCAAACCCTGAAGAGAAAACCCCATATTGCTGTTTTCCTTAACCTGCCAGTCGGACTTAGTAAGATACTGGTCTACCAACTCAACATTGAACTTGGAAGTTATCTGGCGGACGCCTTTGCGCTGTTCGCGGTAAAGGATATAGGCTTTAGCTGTTTTTTTATAAGGAGATGCCAGAAGCACCTCTTCGACGATATCCTGGACTTGCTCAACCGTAGGCATCTGGCCTAACTCAAGCTGGCCGGCTAAACTCAACACCTTGATAGTGAGCATTGTCGCCGTATCTTCCTGGAATTCTCCGGTAGCCTTTCCGGCTTTGGCAATGGCGTCGGTTATCTTGCGGGCGTTGAAGGCCGTTTTCTCTCCGTCTCTTTTGATTATCCCCTTGAACCCTTCCTTAATAGATATCTCCATGTTGTCTCTCCTTTATCTGATTAATACCTTCTCCTGTCCTTCCGCCTATGCCCTTTGCCAGCGAACTGGTCAGCCTAAGCACCTCCCTGGCGTCCTCCTGCGCCAAAGGCCCCATCCCGCAGGCCGGGGTAAAAATAACCCTGCTCAACAATTCGCTTATCGGGATACCCTTTTGTTCAAATACCTCCAAGACAGAGAAAAGATTTCCGGACAACTCCTTCTCTGAAATCCCCTTTCTATATTCCGATGTAGGGACAATCCCGAGGGCGAGAAATCCGCCTGACCGCAGAAATCCTTTTGTTTCTTGTTGATAAAGCGCTACCTTATCCCCAAAACTATAAGCGTCAAAACTAACTATATCCGCCCCTGATTCAAAAACCATTCTCCAATCAGTATTGCCGCAGCAATGCAAGCCGAGCAATAAATCTTTGTCGCGCTCCCTGATGAAACATATCAGGTTATTGATAAGCGAGAATGCTTTCTCGTTGCTTACCGGCAGGTAGGCTGAACCAAAACCCCACAAAGAAGGTTCATCGAAGAAAAGAACCGGGGTCTTGCCGATTTTCCTGATCTGGCGCGCCTGCCAAAGCCCTTTCATCGCCAACCCCAGGGTTAGCGCCTCAGCGAGCTCATCATCAAAAATTAAAGGACTACGGTCCTTTTTCGCCACCGATACCAGATAAGTAAATGGGCCGGTGACCTGAGTCTTGATAAACAAGTTATCCCGTTTACGGCATTTCTCAAGCAGGCAATAAAACCCTCGCGCGTACTCCGGGCTTATCCGGAAATAATCATAACAGTCATACGCCACGTAATCATAAAACTCCATCAAGCGCTTCTCCCTGTCCAGGCTATCATCAAAGACAACCCTCCTGTTTTCATAATCCGCGGACAGGCAGGGCAGGTTTTCGCTGAATTGGATAAACATGTTCTCCCTTGCGTCGCCTTTGATAAGCTGCGGGGTATACGGAATCTGCGGGCAGAATTCCAAAATAAGATCGCAGGCCGCATCCGCCTCCGTAAACGGCACGCTTCCGATACCCGTAACGCGCAAGCTATCTTCGACCATACTTAACAATTCAGATGCCTTCTTCTTTTCCGGCATGCGAAACCTCCAATCCGCCTATGCCTGCCCGGCGCGCAGCTCTTTGGCCGCCTGCATAAGGTTAAGCAAGGCGCTCTTCGTCTCCGGCCAATCCCGCGTCTTAAGTCCGCAATCAGGATTCAACCAAAAATTTCCCTTAGGGATCCTTTCCAAGGCCCTATTTACTATCCCGAGCATCTCTTTAACCGAAGGAACATGCGGAGAATGTATATCCCAGACGCCGAGGCCAATCTGGCGCCTGAAATCGGCTTTCTCAAAAGAATCGATGATATCGCCTTTGCTGCGGGAGGCCTCGATCGAAATCACGTCGCAATCCAGGCGGTTGATATAATCGATGATTTCTCCGAATTCGGAATAACACATATGGGTATGTATCTGCGTGCGCGGGTCAGTGTTCGTAGCCAGGTTAAACGACTTGACCGCCCAGTCAAAATAGCTTTCCCAATCCCGCCTCTTGATCGGAGCCTTTTCCCTAAAGGCCGGTTCATCGACCTGGACGATTTTAATCCCCGCTTTTTCGTAATCGGCAATCTCCTCGCGCAAAGATAAGGAGATCATATATGCCGTCTCCGCCAAAGGGACGTCCTCACGGCAATAACTCCAGGCAATAATAGTAACCGCTCCGGTAAGCATCCCTTTGACCGGCCTGCTCGTCTTTGCCTGGGCATAAGCGATTTCCTCAACTGTCATCGGCTTAGGCCTGCTTACATCCCCGAAAACAATCGGCGGCCTGTAAACGCGAGTCCCGTAAGAAATAACCCATCCATTCCCGGTAGTAGCTATCCCGGAAAGCCTCTGCGCAAAGAACTCTACCATATCCGTCCTCTCGAACTCTCCGTGCACCAAAACGTCTATTCCTAAATCCTCCTGCAGCCTGATCAGTTTGCCGATCTCTCCATAAAGATATTCTTTGTAGCGGACTTCTGTTAATGCCCCCTTTAAATAATCCGCCCTCTTTTTCCTTACTTCCGTTGTCTGGGGAAAACTTCCGATTGTCGTGGTCGGAAAAAGAGGCAGATTAAGAATATCCTGCTGTTTCCGCCTGCGTTCAGCGGCGGGCTCTTTCTTCATGAAATCGCTCTCCTTCAGAGACATCAGGCGCGTGCGCGCGGAATCATCCCTGCCAAAATCCCCCAGACCCTCTTTGCCGAGAACAATTTTGCCTTTAAAACACTCCCGGGCAAGGGCTATCTCTCCCAATTTTTCTTCGGCGAAAGAAAGACATTTCTTCAGCCTGGCGTCAAGCCTGTCTTCGCCTGAAAGGGAAACCGGCAAATGATATAAAGGGGCCGCGGTAGAAACCTTGATCTTCCCGGCCTTTTCCGCCAGGCGCTTTAATCCGGCAATAAGAGTTTTATCCTTTGGAAACCCTTTTTCCAATATATACTCGCAGCTTTTTGTTCCTCTGACAAAATCCAGCCCTACCGCAGAAACAGGGAGGGACAAGAATTCTTCCATGAAATCCACTGAATCATAATATGTGACAAGGGTTATCCTTGAACCCTCTTCCGCGAGCAACCAGTACCCCTCTTTTATAAGCTCAACTTCTTCCCTGTCCAGGTCCATGACGAATGCGGGCTCATCGATCTGGATATTCCTGCGGCAGGAAATAACCTCTTTATAGACTTTCACCAGAGATAGGAAGAGGCCGCGGAAATCCGCTCTTTTAATCCCTTTTGAAAGTTTAAGATAAGTAAAGGGGCCGATAAAATGCGGGAAGTCTCCGCGCTTGAACTGAAGCGCGATATTAGAGCTGTTGTTCCTGAAAGAAAACCCGCCAGCCGCGCTGAAATCGGTGACCAGATAATGATAGTTCGTGTTAAACCATTTTGTCATTTCCAGGGCTCCCGGGCCCCGGCAAAGATCGTAATACTCATTCAAGTTTTTCGGGTCGTAAACCCCGCATAATATTGCTGTATCCAGCATCGGGTCATAAAAAGAGACCTCACCATCAGGAAAAACATCGATACCCTGCTTTTTGTATATCCTTAGATTATCTTTCTGGATCCCCGATAAAGTCCCGATAACCGCCTCTTCACCAGTCCTGCCTTTCCAGAAATCCTCTATCGCCTTCTTATATTCCCTGCAGGCGCCTAACCTGGGAAAACCATAAGCGTAACTATCCATTTCTTAACCCCCTATCCACTAAAACATTTTTATAATTATCTCCGATTTTTATCTAAAGAAAAAACTATCGCCACTTCCATGCTTACCGCGGAACCGCTGATCTCCCTGGGCGCCGGAGGAAAAGGGCCTGCCCTTCTTACCGTAGCGAGCGCTTCCTCGTCCAGGACCCCTGCCCCTGAAGAACCGGTTATCCTGGCGTCCCGGAGACGGCCGTCAGGCAAGACCGTAAAATACACCCGGGCTACCCCTTCAACCCCCTGCTTCTTCGCCCATAGAGGGTACAGCCTCGCTTGTTCGATCCTCTGTTTCACTATATCCTGATAACGAAGCATTGCTTCTTTCTCGGGAGAGGCTACGTCAACCCTCTCCTCCGCAGGCTTACGGAGAATCTGCTGCAAGACCGCCTTTTCGGTAAGCGAAGGTTTTACTTCCAGCCTTGGTTGTTCAGGTTCAACTTTTACCTCCTTAAACTTCTTCCGGGGGCCCATTTTTTCTATT
>CAZNGC010000097.1:4356-4915 GCA_964572435.1 uncultured Planctomycetales bacterium
AAAAGCGCCGGCCTTTCTATATCAAGGCTGATCTTTATATCTTCTTTCTCCAGCAGCTTATTAACCTGATGGGAAGTGCCGGGAATAATCCCCGGGACGCCAAAAACCAGACAGTGCGCGCTAAAAGATATCAGGAACGCCGCGCTTATCGCTCTATTTTCCGTCATTCTCTTTTTTCTCTGTTGAAACGACCACGCCTTCGGCGCGCGCCTGTTTTGCGGCATCCATCACTTTTACCGCAAGGCCCAGGTTAACTTTCTCATCGGACTTGATCATAACGACCCTTTTCCGGGTATCCTCTATCTTGTTCAACCTTTCTGTCAAAATACCTTCCAGCTCATCAACCTGGACATTCCTGCCTTCGGTGAAGATCTCGTTCTCCGCGGTTATGAATACGGTAATATTCTCATCATGAACCGTGGATGTTTCCGCCGCGGGCAAAGTAACTTTTATCCCGTGGTGTTTCGAAAAAGTGTAAATAAGGCTGAAGGAGATGAAAAAGAAAATGAACAATTTCAGGATAATATCCGTCATCGCCACGGACTCAAGGCCAAACATA
>CAZNGC010000098.1:0-4853 GCA_964572435.1 uncultured Planctomycetales bacterium
GCGCTCCGGGGCCGGGTTGATTCATCCCGGGAAGCGCCGAACCCAGGAGGCTCATTACCTCGTTGCGCACGGAATTCAAATCCATGCCCAAATTCAGCAGCACCTGCGAAGCGATACCTTCCCCTTCGCGGATAAGCCCGAGCAAGAGATGCTCGGTGCCGATATAATTATGCCCCAGTGAACGGGCCTCTTCGGCAGCCAGTTCCAGCGCCTTTTTCGCCCGCGGGGTAAACGGGATATCGCCGATGATCTGGGTGGTCGGGCCGGGCTGCACAAGTTTTTCTATCTCCAGCCGGATATTCTCCAGTGAGACCTCCAGTTTCTGCAATACCGCCGCGGCCACGCCTTCGCCCTCGCGGATAAGCCCCAGCAGTATGTGCTCGGTGCCGATATAATCGTGGTTGAAACGCCTGGCCTCTTCCTTAGCCAATATGATTACTTTTCTCGCCCTCTCGGTAAAACGATTAAACATGATCGATTCTCCTGTTAAGTGGGCCCGCTTTCCCTCTTATAAAGGCAGTCCCGCGGGGTTTAATTAGCAGATCAAGCACTCATTAAATTGAGTTTCTTGCGGATTATCTGCGCCCTCTTCAAATCCCTTTCCTCTGAAGAAAGCTTTTTGTTTTCCAGCTTCTGCAAATGAGCCGGCTGTGTAATTATAAAAAGTTCGTTGATCGTGCGCCTGTCGATATCCTTGATCATCCCCAGGTCGCTGCCCAACCTGACCATGGAGAGCAGGTCGATCGTCTCCTGGCTGCTGATTATCCTGGCGCTCTTGAGGATGCCCAGAGAACGGTTGATCCTGTCCTCGAGTATCTCCCTGTTCCTGGAAAGCAGGATCTGGCGCGCCTGCGTTTCCTGTTCGATGATCTGGCGGATCAGGCCGTTGATATTCTCGATTATCTCATCCTCCCCGTGCCCCAGGGAAACCTGGTTGGAAATCTGGAAAAAGTTTCCGCTGGCCTGCGTGCCTTCGCCATAGAGTCCGCGGGTAGTAAAGCTAAGCTTGGCGATAGCCGCCAGCACCCTTTCGATCTGCCTGCTCATCACCAGCGCGGGCAGATGCAGCATGACCGAACCGCGCATGCCGGTGCCGGTATTCGTTGGGCAAGCGGTAAGATAACCGAAATCCTCCAGGTAAGCGTAATCCAGATGCCCGGCAAGGCAGTCGTCCAGGCGGTTGATGATATCCCTGGCCTCGAAAAGGTTGAAACCCGACTGCATCAGCTGGATGCGCAGGTGGTCTTCCTCGTTGATCATGACCGAAACGATCTCCTCGTCATCGACCAGCACCGCCTTATACTCCGTCTTCTGGGAGTGTTCGATGGACATCAGGTGCCTCTCCACCAGGAACTGCTTATCCACCGCGTCCATCTCCGCGAGCTTAAAAAGCGTGGAACTCTTCAGCATATCTATCGAGGACATCGCCTCGCTGGTTTTCGCGAGTACCTCCTCCAGCTGCGCCTTGTTCGCCCAATGAGGGAAAGGATATTTGTTAAGATTCCTGGCCAGGCGTATCCTGCTGGAGATCACAATATCGGAATTCGGCCCCGTACCCTTGAGCCACTCGCTTGTATGATTTAACAGGTCGTTGATCTTCATTATTCTTGTTTCCCGGTTTCGATCAGGCGTATCTGATCACGCAGCCTGGCCGCCTCTTCGAAATCCTCCCTCTGCACCGCCCTCTGCATCTGGGCCTTAAGGTTAAGCAGGCCGGATTTCTTCCTGCCGGTTGCCTCCGGCGCGCCCGGGCTGGCCGGGGATTTGCCGACATGCTGGTTCGACCCGTGTATCCTCTTCAACAAAGGGGCAAGGTACTTGCGGAAGGCGTTGTAACACTCCCCGCAGCCAAGCCTGCCGATCTTCTTGAAATCCGCGTAAGCCAGGCCGCAATTTGGGCATTTGGCCTTGACGTTATCTTCTTCTTTTTCCGGTTTTCCGAAATCCGCCATCCCTGCCAAAAGGTCGCTTAGGCCGAACTGTTGTTCCATGTCCGCGCTCTTGTGCCTGGCGCACTCCTCGCACAGATGCAGTTCGTTCATCTGGCCGTCGATGATCTCGGTCAGGTGCACGGTTGCCGGGTTCTTCTTGCAGATATCGCAGAGCATTACTGGGTCTCCGGGTTAATACTTCACTCCGTCTTTGGATGTAAGCTGCCTGAACTTTTTCATCAGGGAAAGGGTGAGCTTACCCGGTTTCCCGCCGCCGATAATCCTGCCGTCCACCTTGACCACCGGGATGATCTCCGCGGCTGTGCCGGTAAGGAAACATTCGTCGGAGATGTAAACCTCATGCCTGGTGATCACGTGCTCGTGCGCCGGGACCCTGCCCCTGCGGGCTATCTCCAGGATCGAATCGCGGGTGATCCCGCGCAGGGTACCCATACATTGCGGGGGAGTATAGAGATGGCCGTTCTTGACCACAAAAATATTGTCCCCCGTGCACTCGGCAACATAACCCAGCGAATCAAGCATGATCGCCTCGTCGAAACCGCAGTTGACCGCTTCGATCTTGGCGAGTATATTGTTCAGGTAATTCAAGGACTTGATCTGCGGGTTAAGCGCCTCCGGCAGGTTACGCACCGTCGGAACGGTGATGATCGCCAGTCCGTCGCGGTAAAGCTTCTGCGGGTAAAGGGCGATCTTGTCCGCGATGATGATTACATTCGGCGTTTTGTAGCATTTACGCGGGTCAAGCCCCAGGTCTCCCTCCCCCCTGGTAACCACCAGGCGGATATAGGAATTATCCAGCTTGTTGACCTTAAGCGTCTGGGTAACCGCCTTGATCAACTGCCCCTTCTCCAGCGGGATCTTCAGCATTATACTTTTGGCCGATTCGATCAGCCTATCGATATGTTCATTCAATTTAAAGACCCGGCGGTTGTACGAACGGATCCCCTCGAACACTCCGTCACCATAGAGCAGTCCGTGGTCGAAAACGGAAATTTTGGCCTCATCCCTTCCGTAGAATTTACCGTTGATGTAAATTTTCATGGCTTTTCCCCCTTAATGTAAAATGACTCCGTCTTTCAAATGTATGAGCCTGGAAGCGCTTTTGGCTATATCCTTGTCGTGCGTTACCATCAGCACGGTGATCTTCTCTTCCCGGTTAAGCTCTGCCAGCAGCTTGACAATCAGGCTGCCGTTTTCCGAATCCAGGTTACCCGTGGGCTCGTCGCAAAGCAGGAGCCGCGGCCGGTTGATCAGCGCCCGGCAGATAGCCACCCTCTGCTGTTCTCCTCCGGAGAGCTCCTGCGGTTTATGGTTGAGCCTGGCAGCCAGGCCAAGCCTCTCCAGCAGCCCGCGCGCCGGCACAAGGTTCTGCCTGGCCGCCCAGAAACCTTTGAACATGGCCGGGAGCATAACGTTCTCAAGGGCGGTCAACTCCGGGAGGAGATGAAAAAACTGGAATACGAAACCCACCTGGCGGTTGCGAAAAAGAGAGCGCGCCTTTTCATCCATCCCGTATATATCATCGCCTAAAAAATAAACCTTGCCCCGGCTGGGATTATCCAGGCCTCCCAGGATATGCAAAAGCGTGGACTTGCCCGCTCCCGAAGGACCCTGGATCGCCAGGAATTCGCCCTCCCTCACCGAAAAACTTATATCCTTCAACACCTCCAGGCTGCGGTGGCCTTCGCAATAAACCCTGGAGATACCCTCGGTATTGATTATATCCCTATTCATGACGCAGCGCCTCGCTGGGGATTATCCTGGCGGCGTAATATGCCGGATAAATGCTCGCGGCCAAGGTTATCGCCAGGGCCGAGAGCAGGATCACGTTGATGTCCCCGGCGTTGATGGCGACGGGAATACGGTCAAAATAATAAATATCTTTGGGTATCAGCTCCCTGCCGATGATCCGCGATATGAAAGCGACCACCTTGTCCAGGGAGAGCGCCAGCGAAACTCCCGCGCCCAGGCCCAGGAGCATGCCGGAGACGCCGATGAACAGCCCCTGAAAAACAAATACCTGCAGGATGCTGGCCGGCCGCGCGCCCACCGAACGCAGTATGCCGATATCCTTGACCTTGCTCATCACCGACATAATCAGGGTGCTCACGATCCCGAAGGCCGCGACAACCGTGGTCATGGTTACCACGATGAACATGACTATCTTTTCCAGTTTCAGCGCCTCCAGGAAATTCCTGTTCGCGTCCACCCAGCTGCGCGCCTGATAAGGACCAACATCTTTCAGGTCCCTATAAAGTTTGTCTTTTATATCTTCAACCTTGTAAGCGTCGTCAACCTTTACCGCCAGGCCGCTTACCGCCTCGGGCATCCTGTAAAAATCCTGCGCTCCTTTAAGGCCTGTCAGCACCAGGCTGGAATCGTAAAGGTACATCCCGCTGTTAAAGATACCCTTGATCAGGAAATCGGTCTTGGCCAGGGTAACCGGGGAAACCAGGCTGATTTTATCTCCGATACCCAGGCCCATGCGGAAAGCCAGTTCCTGTCCGACCGCCACCTCATTGCCGGAAAAATCGTAACTGCCAGCCTTTAAATATTTATCGATATCCGATACCCGGCCCTGGAGTTTTGGGTCGATCCCGCGCACCTCCACCCCGAATATCATATTGCCGTTTTTTACCAGGGCCTGGCCGTCGATGAACGGAGCGGATCCCTTAACGTAAGCAAGCGCGTTCAGCTTATCCATCGCCTGGCGCGGCTCTTTCGAGCCTCCGTAGAATTCCAGCGACAGGTGCGCGTTCGTGCCGACCATCTTATCTTCGAGGAACCTGTCAAAACCGCTCATTACCGAAATAACCACGATGAGCACCATCACTCCGATGGCAATCCCGGCCATGGAGATGAGCGCGGCCTGATATCGGGGGATCGCCTATTCCATGTGTT
>CAZNGC010000099.1:0-4829 GCA_964572435.1 uncultured Planctomycetales bacterium
AACGGCAAGCGGGATAAAAAATACCGGCGAATCATGAAAAACCAACAACGCGGACAGATAAACCAAGAAAACCACAGGCAGAAGAAATTTGGCATTACCGGGCATATCCTCTACGCGCATCTGGTTTATTCTCCCTTGCCCGTAAGAATAAAACTGGCGCATAAACCTGGCGATATTCTTTCTCCTGTCCCTGCATATTCTTATATCCGGGCTATAAATAAACTTATACCCCATCATTGACACCCTATTGATTAACTCGTTCTCTTCATTGGGGTAAAGTCTCTCGTTAAAACCTCCGGAATCCAGGAAAACATCCTTCCTGACAGCCATATTGCTCAACAAAAGCTCGCTCTCGCCGGCAATCCTTTCCTTACCCACCGGCACATATCTTGATCTCATTCTCCAGTGCGCGAAATAAGACCCCATCGCATAACCAAAAAGATGCTGAATATAATTATTTTCCTGCGGGGTTATATCTACCCCACCTACCCCTGCAATCTTCGGATCCTTGTTGATTATACCCGCTGCCTTCATGAATATGTCCGGTTGCGGCCGGGTGTCCCGGTTAAAGAAATACAGGATTTCCCCTTTAGCAACGCTGGCGGCCTGGTTTCTTTGGGAAGAAGGCCAATCCCCGATGCTTATGATTATTTCGATCTTATCCTGCGGGTAATCTACATTCTTCAAATAATCCAGCACAGGAACGGATGTACGGTTAGATTCGACAGGAATTATCACGCTTATCGTATTCATCGATGCAAGCTATCTTTACAATTATCGGCCGTTTCCGAATGCCGGTTGTGTTTTAAGACCTCCCCGGATACGGCCGCAGGAATAACCCGCGAAATATAACAGGGAAAACAACAACAAACCCGCCCCTGCAGGAAACCATTTAAACAGGAGCTTCCAGTCTATCCCCCTAAACGGAGAAAATCTGCGGTTTACGTATAAGGCATTCGCGTATCCATAGCGGAAGTTTTTCAACAGGGCAGTTTTCAGAGAATCTATCCCGCTCCTGACCACCTCGATATCCCTGTCAAAACAAACCTTATACCCTTTTTCAAGGGATCTTAACACGAAATACTTGTCTTCGCTGCGGGGGATATCCAGGAACCTGCCTTCTTTTTCAAAGACGCTCTTCTTAATAACCAGGTTAGAAGCGCTGGCTGTGACCATCGGAGCACAACCGCTTCTAACGGCAGTTTCTATCCTCTCGCTTACAAGCAGGCTGTGAATCCGGAGCAATCTGCCTGCGCCTGCCGGCCTGTACCAACCGATAATTATATCCGGATTCCCGTTGTTAACGGCCCGGCTTACGGCGCTTAACCAGTTTCCCGGGGCCAGCACATCAGCATCGGAAAAAACCAAGAAATCCCCTTTCGCAGCCAAGCTTCCTGTATTCCTGGCGGCATAAGCGCCCTGCCTGCTCTCACGGATTAGCTTAACGGAAGGATTTTTTTCTACGATCGAGATGGAACCATCAGTAGAATTGTTGTCTACAAAGATGATCTCGTACTTGTCTTTGGGATAATCCTGCTCCAACAGGCTCTCCAGGCAGCCCGAGATAAATCTTTCTTCGTTATAGAAAGAAACAATGACGCTAAAATCGACGCTGTCCATAAAACCCTCTTGCTCGGCAGGGCCGTCTTTAAGAATAGCCGGCAAAAACGGCTAACCTTTAAGCCATTCCAGATACCGGTCAATAACCTCATCCGCTTTCCCGAAAGCGATAACCCTGCCTTTGTTCAAGAAAAGCGCTTTATCGCAAAATTCATTTACCGTGTCCAGATCATGCGAGGCCAAGATTACCGTCTTCCCTGCTTTCTTGAGCTTCTTTATTGTCTCAACACAACTCTCCTTGAATTTCCGGTCTCCCGCTAAAACTAACTCGTCCAGAAGCAGGATATCTTTAGCGGTCTCTACGCTGATGGCAAAAGCAAGCCGGTCCCCCATCCCCTCGGAAAGGACCCTCACCTGGGAATTCGAAAAATCAACCAAACCGGCAAGATCAATTATGCTTTGATAACGATCCAGTATCCGGCTTCTGCTTATCCCCATTATCGCGCCGAATAAGAATACATTTTCCTTTACCGTCAGGTCTCTGGGGAAAATGATCCTCGACTGCAAAGCGGCGGTAACCTCCCCGGAAAAATAAAAATCCCCCGAAGTCGGTTTGTATATGCCGGCAATTATCCTTAACAGGGTGCTTTTGCCTGAACCGTTCGGGCCGATAATCCCCAGGCACTCCCCGTTTTTTATGCAAAAACTTATATCCTCGAGCGCGAGGACCGTCTTGCGCATATCCGGATTCCGCAGCCCGCCTGAAATAGCCTTAAACAAAGTAAGGAATTTCCTATCCTGAAGCACGAATTTTTTCGACACACGGGAAAATGTAATCATATCCGAGTCAGAGCCTCTCCACGATATCATCTTCCATCTTCTTAAAAATCCAATAGCAAACTGCAAAGATAATTAGCACGGCAAACAAAACAAGGATCATGTCGCGTACCGGAGGGATTTCTTTAGAAAGCATGATCTGACGCATAAAAATCATCAATTGCGTCATCGGATTCAGGAAATAAGCGGTCATCTTGGTCTTGGAAATAAACATCGGGATAGAGTAAAACACCGGGGTAACGAAAAACCCGATTTTAAGTACGATATTCCAGATATGCCCCATGTCCCTGAAATATACATTAAGACAGGCAAGCACTAAAGACAACCCTGTTATCAAAATCAACTGGATAAGAACCACCAAGGGGAGAACGAACATGGCTGCAGAAAGACCAATTCCGGAGAAAACGACCATGCCGCTTAAGATCAGGAGTTCAATAACAAATGATATAAATACACCCAGAACCGAACTTACGACTATCGCCGTGCGCGGGATATAAATATTGCGCAAGACCAAACGGTTATCCATCAGGCTCTTCAGGCCTTCGCCGGTGCCGGTATTCATGAAATTCCATTGAATTATGCCGATAAGAAGGTATATTTCATAATGCTCTATCCCGCGTCCGAGGCGTTTTGAGAAAAGCATATATAAAATCACCAGCATCAGGAACGGATGTATCAATGTCCACAAAAAACCTAAGACCGTACCCTGGTCCTTAAACTTGAAATTGAATACCGCAAGTTCGCGGACAAGATCAATATACTTACGATTGAATACTTTCATGCGATCCCCAATAATCTTAAATGATAACTCCGGACTTCCTCCGGCACCTGCGCTCTTCCCATCTCCCGCCTTACCTCAAAACCAATCCTTCTTGCAACCAGCGGATGGCATTTCAGGTAAAACGGGACTTTCCAGTCATAACCGAAATTAATCTTGTCAAACCCCAACTCCCTGAATCCGCGGATGAACAAAGGGACCTCCGCGACATTCTTCGGGACAATCGTCATATGCCCGACGATCTTAAGCCCCGAAGACAGGCTCTTCCTTGCCTCTCCTACCTTACGGATATTATCAAGGACCAGTTCCCATTTTGACCCGCGGTTGATATACTCATGGGTTTCCTTGGTGGCGGCGTTGATCGAAAAATAGATAAAAGAGGAGTGCGCGGCAATCTTTATCGCCCATTTGTCGTCGATCAACGTGCCGTTGGTCAAAAACGAAGGCTTCTTCCCCAGAGATACCGCATAATCAAAGAACTCTTTTGCGGCCCTGATAAATAAAGGCTCTCCACCTTGTATCTCCAGGCTTTCAAAATGAGCCAGGTCAATCCTCTTCTTGAGCAGGCCGAACTCCAAAGAAACATTATCAAAAGCCCTGCGCCGGCACATCAGACAATTTATATTGCAGGCGTCTGAAAAAGATAACTTAAGCCTCCTTAAGCCGCGATAATCTATCCGGCAGCCTTTTGCCTCAAGCGCCTTGTCCCTTCTTAAAATTGAACATTTCCTGTAACAACCCAGTCTGCCGGATAAGGAACTTTCCCGCAGCCCCTGGATAATCCGGCTGTTACAGATATCCCTAAGGTCTGTCTGATGGATATTGCCTAACGCCGCGGGTTTCTTATGGCAGCAGGAGAAAACATCCCCGTTTTTGCTTATAAAAACCTCATCCCATAATCTCGGACAAAAAGTTTTCTTATGCGTCATTTTACGGAAAGATACCGCCGCAAATCATCCTGCTTATCGAACATGGACATTTCGCCGGACGATAAAGCGACATGAATACCCTTAGGTAGCCTAAGCGGCTCAACCCCTCCTATCGATACGGATGAAAACGTGTTTTTCGAAAACATATCCCTGCAGCTCAACAAAGAAATCTCGTCCATAAAAACCCCCTGCCCCAACTTCAGGCCAACAGCGGGGAACGCCCCCGGCGCCATTCTTTTTACGTTTAATCCGGCGGCGCTTAAACCCGATCCGGCCCCGGCATAACCGCGCTGCTGCAACGCATCCAAAACCGGCATCTTGCCATTGCCAAGCGGGCTTAACCATTCAGTATAATCATTCTTCAGGAAAAATACCAGCCCGATATGGTTTATGGTAATTTCCGCTTCGCTTTCAATACCAATATCCCATTTTATTTTTCCATCCCTTAGCAGGATATCCCACTTTTGTTTAACCGGCAGGTCCGGCCAGGTGAAAATAATTGTCAGGCGACTCAAAGTATCTTTTTCTATCTTCCATAATGACCTGTAGGTGGAATATTCCACGCCCTTTACGGAGAAAAAACATGCAAGCCCGCAATCTTCAGTAAATTGCTTCCCGTTGTAATAAACAGATACGTACCCATTATTAAAAACAAGCCTGGCGGGGCCATTTCTCAAGATTATTTCTTTCCTGGAATACCCGCGGTCGAATTCGCCATAATCACT
>CAZNGC010000100.1:0-4817 GCA_964572435.1 uncultured Planctomycetales bacterium
CACCGCGGGATTCAAGGCGGTTTGACCGCCGAGAGTAGGCAGGAGGGCATCGGGCTTCTCTTTAGCGATAATCTTCTCCAATGCCTCTGCGGTAATCGGCTCGATGTATGTCTTATCGGCAATCTCCGGATCGGTCATGATGGTGGCCGGGTTCGAGTTGACCAGAATGATCTTAAAACCTTCCTGTTTCAGGACCTTACAGGCCTGCGTCCCGGAATAATCGAATTCACAAGCCTGGCCGATAACAATCGGCCCGCTGCCGATAATCAATATCTTTTTTATATCTTTTCTTCTAGGCATTTTATCAGGGACGGTTCTCAACTCAAAGCAGAACTGTCCCCCCTTTTGGGGACAGTTTTCCTTTGTTTCAAGAACCGTCCCTTATTTTTTTGCATCATCTTCACGAATTCAACAAATAAATATCCGGATTCACGCGGACCTGGAGAAGCCTCGGGATGGAATTGCACGCAAAAAAGCGGAAATTTCTTATGCCGCAGCCCTTCAAGCGTGCCATCGTTAAGATTCACATGAGTCAGTTCAATATCTTCCCTGTCCAGGGAATTTATATCCACGCAAAATCCGTGGTTTTGGCTGGTAATATAGACTTTCCCGGTGCGCACATCCTTTACCGGATGATTGGCTCCATGGTGGCCAAATTTGAGCTTGTAGGTCTTGCCTCCCAGGGCAAGGCCGATCATCTGGTGCCCCAGGCAGATCCCGAAAACAGGCACCTTGCCGATCAATTTGGCTACCGTCTTAACCACGTAATCTACTGCCGCCGGGTCACCGGGGCCGTTGGAAAGCAAAACGCCGTCCGGCCGGGCCCTGACAATCTCTTCATAACTTGCTCTCGCCGGCAATACCATGACAGAGCACTTGTTACGCTCCAGTTCTCTAAGGATATTGTATTTTACCCCGCAATCAAGGACTATAACCTTATACCTGGCCCCCTTAACCGATGAATAAACGTATTTCTCCGGGATGCTTACCTCTTTTACCAGATCCACCCCTACCAGCCCGGGGCAATTTCTGGCCTTCCGGATAAGGCTGGCCTCGTCGGAGTCGACGGTCGATATAACCGCCCTCATCGCCCCCTTTTCTCTTATATGCAAAGTAAGCTTGCGCGTATCTATCCCTTCAATCCCCGGGATATTGTTCTCTTTCAGATAATCCCCGAGAGACTGTTCCTGCTTCCAGTTACTGGCGATCTTGCTGTATTCCTTTACGGCAAAACCCTCCAGAAATGGAGAACGGCTTTCCACGTCTTCCTTGTTAATACCGTAATTGCCCATCAAAGGGTAAGTCATCGCCACAATCTGGCCCTTGTACGAAGGGTCGGTAATGATCTCCTGATAACCGGACATGCTGGTATTGAAAACCACCTCGCCGCAACGCTCGCCTGGCGATCCGAACGAATTCCCCTTGAATACGGTCCCGTCTTCTAAAACAAGAAATGCGCGCACTCGATAATCCTCATAGAAAAGGCGTTTAGTGCCGACACTAAACGCCCAAGTTTTCTAATTGTAACATGCCGTAAAGGCGATTGTCAATTTTTATTTAAGCTACTGGCCCAACCCCAAGAACTCCCTGCCCTCTTTCCAGGGATTAAGGTAACGTTCGATGCTCAAGCCCTCTTCGCCAAGCAAATCGACCAGGCCTTTCTTTTCGGCAGGCGCGACGATCTCGATTTTCGGCCGGCGGATATCGGAATCGTTCTGCTCTTTTACCAGGGCGACGCTGCCGTCGTTTAGGGCAACCACCGAGCCGACCGGCCAAAGCCCCATGAACTGGAAAAACTTATCCAGCAGCGCCGGGTCAAAAGCGCTCCCCCTGTCTTTATTCATGATATTATAAACCAGGTCCGGCGAATAATCCTGTTTGTACCCCCTCCTCTGTGAAAGCGCGTCATACACATCACAGATAGCGACAATCGCCGAAACAGGATGCTGCCTCCTCAGCAGAGGCAGGCGCGGATAACCCGACATATCGTGTTTTAAATGATGTTCGAAACTGACCACTACCGGCAGGATGCCCAGGGTATCGACATACCTGAACATAAATTCGGCCCCGAGCACCGTGTGGCTCTTGATACGGTCGAATTCCTGTTCGCTCAAACGGTCCGGTTTATGCAGGGTCTTGCGCGAGATATACATCTTCCCTATATCGTGAAAAAGCGCGGCGAGGCCTATATCCAGGACTTCGTTCTTTTCAAAACCGATCCGGGAAGCGAAATACATGGAAAAAATCGCCACATTCATCATATGCACATAAGCCTCCACGTCGTACCTTTTCATCGTAGTCAGCTTCAGAAGCTCCTGGCGCTGCATGCTCAAGCCATCGATAATATTGTTCAGGGAAAGCTTTAGCAGCTTTGGGTCGACCTTCTCCAGGTTAAGCACGCTGGAAACGACCTGGGCAACCTTGTCCATGGAAAAATCATACAGATTGACCAGCCCGGGGTCCATCTCCACCCTCTCCTGCCTGGCGGCAACCTTGAGTTTGCCTATGCTGATATTCTCTATCCCGGCGAAATCCAGCAGCTGCTGCGGATCGCCCTTGAATTCCTCCTTCGGGCCGCTGATAATCCCCACAAACTTACCCAGTTCGTCCTTGGTTAACGAACGGTAGAAAGCAAGCCTTTCGATATTCCTCTCTTTCAGGTACAATATCGCCGGGCGCAGGAGCTTGCCCAAGTCAAAGAAAATCTCCTTTTCGCAGGCAAGCTCATCCCCCACGATACCGATAACTATCTCCTGGCGTTCGCTTAAAGCCTCCTCAAAAGCGGCGTAAGCCTTATCCAGCGACTTCTGGAACATCGGGTGCGTCGTGCCGTACATCTTGGCAGTCTGCAGGCAGGTAAGCAATTCCTTGAATGCCGATTCGATCTTAGCTAACATTCCACTCCTTCAATATCTGCAACGCCTTGGCGCGTAATTTCCTGTTCCAAAAAAATCTCCTGCGGCTCAACCCTTTCAGGGATTCCGCCGCCTCGGTAAAATGAAGGTCGCAGGCGATCTGCATATTCTCGATCAAAAGACCGTTCTTGCTCCCCATTAAACCGGGAATATCGAACAACAGGCCCAACACATCTTTTCTGATCTTGCTGTCCAGGATCAATACGGAGATCAGTTTGCTCCTGAGCGAAAATGAATCCGTATCCAGCTGCCGCATAAGAAAATCCGTATCGACCTTGCCTATCCTGCGCATTCCTTCCAGGGATTCTATCTTGACCAATTCGTTCGCGCCTTTATAGACATACTCGAGGATATTGATTGCCAGCGGGGAAGAAGCCTGGCAGACGGACTCGATCACGCTCGCCAGGAATTCTGTATCCTGCATCCTCTGGTCAAGCTTCAAATAAAATACCTCCATATCCGAAGGAAAAAGCTTCAGGAAAAGGCGCAATACCTGCCTGTTCACTCTTTCCACGGCGAATATTTTATCCAAATATAAGTTCAACTCCGCCGCGGGAGAGGAAATTGCCTCGAGCAAAAACTCCTGTTCGGGAAGAAGCCCTCCCTTCAAGACAGTCTCTTCGACAAAGATCGAGAATTGCTTTTCCAGATCGGCGAATACCTTCGAGCCTGACGGCCTTTTCCCGCGCAGGACATCCAACAGGTCCTTGAGCAGCTCCAGATCGTTTTCCTCCAGTATCGCCGGTATTTCTTTCTCCAGCATGCCCACGGTCGCCTGCAGGGCTTCCGGATTCTCATCTCCGGAGAGGATCCCCAGCAGGATATAGCGGAAATTCCGCTTAAGCGCCTGATGGTCAAAGACAAGCTTGCCGGAAAAAGAGATGTTCTTGACCAGGGAATCCAACGTATTGCGGTAAACCGCGGACATCATCTCGTCCTGGGAACCGCTGAGCAGGCTCCTTACTTTCTTGACGACTACGGGGTTATCCTTCAAGTCCTGCGCCTGGGTTATCCCGTCAAAGAAACTTTTGGTGATCTTCTGCGGGTTTTCCTGGTCGGAAATCCTTGAAAAAAGCTGCAGGCTGATGGAATCGAAATTATCCTCCTGCATAAAGCCTTCTTTAAGCAGGTTCGAAAACTCGTTCTGGCCCAACCCGTTGAATACCGGTTTCAGTTTCGCCAGGTTATCCGGGCTAAGCGTTTTCTTATTTCGCAGCAGCCAGAGAAAAACGTCGTTAAGGCATTTGTCGAACTTTTCCTTATTCTTGTTTCTCAAGCTGACCAGGAATTCGTTGACCTCGGAGGAAATCCCTTCTTTATCAAATAGCTCCTTCTCGCTCACTTTCTTGATCAACGAACCGAAAGTATCGGCAAGCTGTTCGATCTTGGCGGCATTATCGCTGTATACAGCTTCCTTAAGCATATAACCCCAAACATCCGTGCATTCCTGGCCTTCCCCGCGCAGGAAAGCGGAATAGTCCAATTCCTGTATCGTAAAATGCGCCAGCCTTTCTTTTTCCAGAATTGCATTCAACCCTCCGCTTTTGAAGATATCCTTCTGGGGCATTGAAATAAGGCAAAGAAAACGGGTCAGCTCCTGCAGAGTAAAACCGGCCCTAATCTCTATGCTTTTGATTTTACGCTGGTGCAGGAGACGGGCAAGCTCATCGTGGAAACCGGCGCGGGTCAGGTTTTTCCCGTCCACCACCAACCCGGAACTGGTAACCCCGATCCTGAACGGATTGAGTACGGCAAGGGCCGCTTCGACTTTTACCTTGAATACCTCTACGGATTTAATGAAATATGGGTGGTCTTTGGGGTAAGAAAAAGCGTTGGTAAGGGCGACTCTCAAGCCGCGGAAGAAATCTTCGATTATCTGGTCTTTATCCACAAGGGATATTT